>NZ_VRUT01000095.1:0-19449 GCF_008039465.1 Methylobacterium sp. WL120
GGTGCGGTAGGCGCGGCGGCCCGGTGGGCGGCATCGTCGGCGGGGCTGTCGGCGGGGCTGTCGGAACGGTCAACGGCGCGCTCGGGATCGATCCCGGCCGCCGCGCCTACCGCACCGACCTGCGCTCGCGCCGCGCCGTCCGGCATCACCGCCGCCACCGCCGCTGAAACGAGCGCGACGGCGCCGGGCCTGGCCCCGGTTCACGCCGGGCCCGGATCCTCGCTTAGGAAAATGCGACCTTTCACGGTTTCGGCCGTTGACACTTCACGAGCCCAAGGCCTGCGCGGTGTGCGGCCGGGACAGAAACCCAACCCGATCAAGGAATTCGAGACCATGAAGACACTGCTCATCGCCACGACCCTCATCCTTTCGCCGCTGGCCCTGTCGGTTGCTGCCCAGGCCCAGGGCACCGTTCGCGGCGCCGAGCGCGGCGTCGAGGACGGCAACCGCGCGGCCGGTCCGGTCGGCGGCGTGGTTGGCGGCGCCCTCGGCGCGGCGACCGGGACCGTCGGCGGCGTGCTCGGCGTCGATCCCGATCCGTCGCGCCGCGACCGCGAGGAGCGCCGCGAGGAGCGGATGGACCGCCGCGAGCGCATGGGCCGCTAAGCCCGGAGCGCGCGACGTGCGAACGGGCCGGTCACCTTCGGGTGGCCGGCCCTTTTCGTTGCGCGATCGCGTCGTGGGCGAGGAGATACAGGCCCGATCCGACGATGATCGCCGCGCCCAGCACGGTCCAGCGGTTCGGGACGTCGCCGAACAGCAGGAAGCCGAGGGTCAGCGACCACAGAAGCTGGGTGTAGAGGAACGGCGCGAGCACGTTGGCCGGCGCCCTCGCATGGGCCAGAATCAGCAGCCAGTGCCCGATCGTGCCGAACAGGCCGATCCCGACGAGCAGCGCCCACACCGTGAGCGAGGCCGGCTCGGTCCAGATCCAGGGCAGCAGCGGCGTCATCACGCCGATCCCCGCGAGACCGGAATAGACCATCGTGGTCGCAGTCGAATCGTGGGCCGCGAGTTTGCGCGTCGCCAGGATGTAGAGCGCGTAGCACAGCATGTTGCCGAGGCTGAGCAGCACCGCAGGATGCACGGTGCCGACCCCGGGACGCACGATCACCAGTACGCCGAGGAAGCCGACGGCGATCGCAGCCAGGCGTCCGCGGGACGACCACTCGCCGAGCAGCGGGCCGGCGAGCAAAGCCACGGTGAGCGGCGCCGCGAACTGGATCGATAGGGTCTCGGCGAGCTGGAGGTGGCGAAGCGCGAAGAAGTTGAGCGCCGTCGAGCCGAACAGCAGCAGCGAGCGCACCACCTGCAGGCCGAGGCGGCGGCTGCGCATTACCGTGGGCGTCGTCACCGGGTTCAGAAACACCGAGATCAGCGCCACGCTCACGAAGTAGCGCATGAAAGTGGTGAGTAGCGGGTCGACGCCGGCCCGGGCCAGCACCTTCGCCGACGCGTCGAGGCAGGCGAAGAACGCCAGCGTCCCGCACATCAGCGCGATGCCGACGAGGCGCCGCCGATCGCGTCCGGGCGCCACGTTCGCTGCGGGCATCGGGTCGGCTGGCGGCGTCGGGCCGGCAGGCATCGTTTCGTCGCGGAAAATCGTCTTGGACCTTCGGGCCGCCGGGATCGGCGAACCTTAATCGACGGCGCGGCCGGCCGGCACCCGCCCGGCCGCACGCGCGCCGTGCCGCCAGCGCGTGGTGCGAGGCCCGCCGTCGATCAGGCCCAGTCCTTGTCCCGCGAGAACGGCAGGATCGTCGCGGTCGAGGCCTGCGTGGCCGACAGTTTGGGTTTGGAGCCGCCGGCCTTCGGCTTGCGGTCGAGCCACACCTGCACCCAGTGCGGGTTTCGCCGGCTCCAGCCGCGTCGCGCGACCCAGGCGGGGATCGATGCCGTGCGTTCCATCCGACGTTCTCTCGCTCGACGGCCGCGGGGCCTCGGTCGTCTCACTTGAGCGAGAATGCGGACGCGCGCGATGGCTGTACGTCCCGAAGATTTGTCCCTGCGTCCACGTGTGGAGGAAGCGGCGTGTGAGAACGAGAGCGGCCCGCATCCGGGTGGATGCGGGCCGCTTCAGCGAACCTCGAAGGGCCGATGGTACCGAGCCTAGTTCTCCTCGTCGCCGGGCTCGAAGCTCTGCGGCGCGGTCTCGGCGCTGGCGACCGGGGTGGCCGCGCCAATCGTCGAGGGCACGTTCACGCCGTCGCGCTTGTAGATGTCGTCGCGGAACTGAACGAGGCCATCCGGCGTCGCCCACGCGGTGATGTAGGTCCAGTAGACCGGCACCGGCGACGACAGCGTGGCGTCGACGCGCTTGCCGCTCTCGATCGCCTGCTCGACCTGCTCGCGGCCCCAGCCGGGCGTGTCCTTCAGCAGCCACGTGATGTACTCGCGCACGTTCTGCACGCGCACGCAGCCCGAGGAGATGAAGCGGAAGTCGTCGCCGAACACGCCCTTGGTGTTCGTGTCGTGCATGAACACGCCGTAGGGGTTCGGGATGTTGATGCGCACGATGCCCATCGAGTTGAAGTCGGCGCCCGAATCCTGGCGGTAGCGGTAGCGCGTGCCCTCGTCCGAGTTCCAGTTCACCTGCGACGGCTGGATCTCGGCCTCGCCGGTGAAGATGCGGATCTTGTTGTCGGTGAGGTAGTTCGGATCCTTCTGCATCTTGGGGATGAGGTCCTTCTTCACGATGGAAGCCGGGACCGTCCAGAAGGGGTTGAAGTTGATCTGCGTCGCCTTGGTGTTCATGATCGGCGACTGGCGGTCGATCTTGCCGACGCCGGCGGCGTGCAGCGTCACGACCTGGCCGTTCTCGACGGTCTGAACCAGCGCCGCCGGGATGTTCGTGATGACGAAGCGGTTGCCGAGGTTGCCCGAGTAGGAGCGCAGGCGCACCGCGTTGATCTCGAGCTGGCGCAGGCGGATGTCGGCCGGCACGTTCATGGCCTGCTGCGTCGCCATGCTCATCGTGCCGGTCTGGCTCAGGCCGTGGCGGGCCTGGAAGCGCTTCACGCCGGCGGAGACGTAGGAATCGTACACGCCGGAATTGCCGGCCACCGGGTCGATGTCGCCGGTCACGATTAGGCGCTGACGCACCGCACCGACGACCGGGCCGCGGGCGCCGATGCGCAGGCGGTCGGCGCCGGACACCGGCTTCCAGCCGCCGCGGGAGACGATCTCCTTGTAGCGCTCGACCATCTGCTCGGTGGTGGCCACCGTCTGCGGCGATAGGATCGGCGTCGAGGAGCGCTGGACCTGCATCGCGGCGGGCGAGGCGTAGTCCTGCGCCCACTCGGCCTGGGCGTAGCCGGCTCCGGCGGCCTCACGCGCCGAGGCCGGGGCCGCGAGGGCGACGGTGCCGAGGAGCGCGAGGCTCAGGGTGGCGCGGGTGGTAGCCTGAATGAGCATCGTGGTGGCTCTGGTCCATGGATGGGCGAAGTGGAACCGGCGGTGTTCCGCCTGTTCCCTTGGGCCCAGGGTGTCCGGGTACGGTTAAGACTCCATGGCGACAGGGCTATATTGTGGCGCGCCGGTGCGAGCGCGCACATCACGAGCGCATGCGGCCTACGCGCCACAGCGCGAACGGCGCGTTTTAGGGGACCGGATAGGCGTCGTGCCCGACGGCCGCGTCGACGCGGTGGCGACGGATATCGGGTTCGTCGGCCTCGTCGCATGCGGCGTCGCGCTTCGGCCTTGATGTCGGGCGACATCTATCGCCGTGGCCATTCGCAGGCTTCTTCGCGAGCGCTTCGGTCTCGGCAGTCGTGAGGCGGCGCCCGGGGTGCGCCGTTAAGGTTACCGTTGGGTTGTCGCGGCGCGCTCCCCGGATCGGCGCTAGGATTGCGGCACGGGTCGCTGAGACGCCGGACGCGTTCCGAGATGGGACGGCACCGGCTCCGGCAGCGACGCAGGAGGTAGGATGAACGGGTACGACGTCACGTTCCGGGACGAGCAGGACTGGGTCGACTTCGGCCGCACCTACGTCACCTCGGAAGCCTTCCGGACCCTGTTCCACGACGGCATGGCCCTGGTGGAGGAGACGGCCGCCTACCTCGATGGCGAAGGCCGCGACGAGTCGCGCCTGATCTCGCGGGACGCGACCTTGTCCTACGCCTCCGAGAGCATGCGCCTGACGACCCTGCTGATGCAGATCGCGTCGTGGTTGCTGGTTCAGCGCGCCGTCTCCGAGGGCGAGCTGACCGCAAGCCAGGCCCTGCAGGAGAAGAACCGGGTGCGGCTCGCCGCGACCGAGGCGCCGAAGGCCGAGAGCTTCACGCTGCTGCCGGTCCGGCTCCAGAACCTCATCCTGCGCGCGCGCCGTCTGCACGCCCGCATCCTGCACCTCGACGGGCTGATCTCGGACGACCGCCCGACGCCGGTCGCAGTCGAGAGCCCGGTCGCGGCTCAGCAGAACCGCCTGCGCACGGCCTTCCCCGGCCTCCAGGCCTGACCGGCTCGGGCCGGAACGCAAAAAGGGCGGCACCGCGGTGCCGCCCTTTTCGTTTGCGCCCGGCGCGAGGCCGGGCATTCGATGACTACTTGCGGCCGACTACTTGCGGCCGACTACTTGCGGCCGACGAGGTTGCCGAAGCGCGAGGTGAAGCGCGAGACGCGGCCGCCGCGATCGAGCATCTTCTGCTCGCCGCCGGTCCAGGCCGGGTGCGTCAGCGGATCGATGTCGAGGTTCAGGGTGTCGCCGTCCTTGCCGTAGGTCGAGCGCGTCCGGTACTCGGTGCCGTCGGTCATCACGACCTTGATGAAGTGGTACTCGGGGTGCACCGTCGCGCCGGTCCTCTTCTCTTTGACGATGGGCGCGGGGGCGGAATTCGTTTGGGCCTTTACGGCCGGGCTCTTTGCCATGACGTGTCGTCCTCGACGGTGCACGAACTCCGGGAGCGCGGAGGGCGCGCCCGTAAGATCCGTGGGTTGAAACTCTGTGATCGGGCCGTTGCCACGAACCTCACGTTCGTGCGAACCGCTCATGCGATGCCGACGGCCCGTCTTGGCGGCCCGCGGCCATTGCACACGCGCAATCGGAAGAAGGCGCGCGTATACCGCAGGCTCCGGCCGCTCACAAGCACGCTTGTGGCGCGGACGAGGGACGAAACACCAGAGGCGTGATGGCCCGCAAGAAGAACCCGCCCGCCGAGGGTCGCGACAAGGCGCCGTTGAGCTCGCTCCGGCCGCTGATCCCCTTCGCGGCGGCCTATCGCGGGCGGATCGTCGCCGCCTTCCTGTCGCTGCTGGCGGCGTCCGGTGCGACGCTGACGGTGCCGATCGCCATGCGCCGGGTGATCGACCACGGTTTCTCGCCCGAGGGCGAGAGCATGATCAACGCCTACTTTCTGGCGCTGCTCGGCGTCGTCGCGGTGCTCGCCCTGTCGAGCGCCGCCCGGTACTACACCGTGGTGACCCTGGGCGAGCGGGTGGTGGCGAACCTCCGCAGCGCCGTGTTCCGGCAGCTGACGCTCCTCGACCCGGCCTTCTTCGACAAGACGCAGTCCGGCGAGATCGTCTCGCGGCTCACCGCCGACGCGACGCAGGTCAAGGCGGTGTTCGGCGTCTCGATCTCGATCCTGCTGCGCAACCTGTTCCTGTTCGTCGGCGCCGTCGCGATGATGGTGATCACCAGCCCGCGGCTCTCGGTGCTGGTGCTGGTGGCGATCCCGCTGATCGTGTTCCCGCTGATCGTTTCCGGCCGCGGCGTGCGCCGCCGCTCGCGCGCCGCCCAGGACCGCCTCGCCGACGCCTCGGCCTACGCCGCCGAAGCCGTCGGCGCGGTGCGCACGATGCAGGCCTTCGGGATGGGCGCGGCCACCGCCGACCGCTTCGCCCAGGCCTCCGAGAACGCCTACTCCGCGGCTGGCGAATCGATTCGCGCCCGCGCGCTGCTCACGGGCGTGGCGATCTTCCTGATCTCGGCCTCCGTCGTCGGGGTGATGTGGTACGGGGCCCAGGGGGTGCTCGCCCACACCATGAGCGCCGGGCAGCTGTCGCAGTTCGTGCTGTACGCGGTGTTCGGCGCGAGCGCGCTCGGCCAGCTCTCGGAGGTCTACGGCGAGCTCGCCCAGGCCGCGGGTGCTGCCGAACGCCTCGGCGAGATCCTGGCCGCCGTGCCGGCGATCAAGCCGCCTGCCGACCCGGTGCCGATGCCGGTGCCGGCCCGCGGCGCCGTCACCTTCGAGGCGGTGCGCTTCGCCTACCCGACCCGCGACACCACCGCGGCCCTCGACGGCTTCGCCTTCGCTGCGGCGCCGGGCGAGCGCATCGCCATTGTCGGTCCTTCGGGGGCCGGCAAGAGCACGGTGCTGCAGCTGCTCCTGCGCTTCTACGATCCGCAATCCGGTCGGGTGCTGGTGGATGGCGTCGACATCGCCCGCGTCGACCCGGAGGCCCTGCGCGCCCGCATGTCGCTGGTGCCGCAGGACCCCACGGTGTTCTCGGGCTCGGTCGCCGAGAACATCCGCTACGGCCGCCCGCATGCGAGCGACGCAGAGGTGCAGCGCGCCGCCGAGCTGGCACATGCCGACGGCTTCATCCGCGCCCTGCCCCAGGGCTACGGCACACCGGTGGGCGAGCGCGGCGTGACGCTGTCCGGTGGCCAGCGCCAGCGCGTCGCCATCGCCCGCGCGATCCTCAAGGATGCGCCGATCCTGCTCCTCGACGAGGCGACCTCGGCGCTGGACGCCGAGAGCGAGCGCGCGGTGCAGTCGGCGCTGGACGGGCTGATGCGCGGGCGCACGACCCTGGTCATCGCCCACCGCCTCGCCACCATCCGCGCCGCCGACCGCATCCTCGTCCTCGACGAGGGCCGCATCGTCGAGGAAGGCACCCACGAGAGCCTGCTCGCCCAGGGCGCGCTCTACGCGCAGCTCGCCGCGCTCCAGTTCACCGACGCGCTCGACGAGACTGCGCGGGGCAAGGAGCCGCGGGTGCGCGGGGTGAGCGTCTCAGCCGGCGAGTAGCGCCTTCGCCGAGGCGCGCTTCGAGCGTTCGCCCCGGGGGCTTTCCCGGTTCGTCGCGGCGACGCGACGCGCTAGATCGATGGCATGAGCCTCGACCTCGACCGCTTCCCGCGCCTTGCGCTGGTCCCGCATCCGACGCCGATCCAGCCGCTCAACGGGCTCTCGTCGGCCCTCGGCGCGGCGCTGAACGGCGTCCGCCTCTTCATGAAGCGCGACGACATCGCGTATGTCGGCGGGGGCGGCAACAAACTCAGGAAGCTCGAGTTCCTGCTGGGGACCGCGCGCTCCGATGGCGCCGACACCGTCATCACGGTCGGCGCCCTGCAATCCAACCATGCGCGCCTGACGGCCGCGGCGGCCGCGCGTGAAAACTTCGCCTGCGAGCTTTTCCTCACGCGCACCGTCCCACGGACCGACCCGGACTACACCGGCAACGGCAACCGCTTCCTCGACGACCTGTTCGGCGCCAGCGTCCACGAGTTGGCCGGCGACGCCGATTCCCTGGCGGCAGCCGAGGCTCGCGCCGCTGCGTTGCGGGCAGAGGGCCGGCGCGTCCAGGTGTTCCCGTCGGGTGGATCGAGCGCGGTCGGCAGCCTTGGCTACGCGGCGTGCGCCGAGGAGATCGTCGCGCAATCCGAGGCGATGGGTGTCACCTTCGCCCACATCATCACCGCCAACGGCAGCGCGGGGACCCATGCCGGCCTCGCCGCCGGGCTGTTCGCGATGGGGCGCGACCCGAAGCTTGCGAAATCCTACGCTGTGCTGGCGACGCAGGAGCAGGCCGAGGCCGAGACGCTGGCCAAGGCCAACGCAACCCTGGCGCTGCTCAAGCCCGGCGCGACGCTGGACCCGTCCGAGGTCGTGGTCGATGGCAGCCATCGCGGTCCGGGCTACGGCATCCCGACCGACGCGATGCGCGAGGCCGTCCGGCTGATCGCACGCACCGAAGGCGTGCTGCTCGATCCGGTCTACAGCGGCAAGGCCTTCGCCGGGCTGCTGCACGACATCCGGGCGGGTCACTACCGGCCGGGCGATGCGGTCCTGTTCCTGATGACCGGTGGCGTGCCGGGGCTATTCGCCTATCCGAGCGCGTTCGCCGAGGGCTGAGCGACCGTCAGCGCTCGGTCAGCTTCATCTCGATGCGCCGGTTCTTGGCGTAAGCTTCCTCGGTTGTGCCGGCATCGAGCGGCTGGAACTCGCCGAAGGCGCCGGCGAGCAGCCGCTGCGGCGGCAGCCCCTTGCTGGCGAGGTACTGGACCACGGCGATGGCGCGCGCGGCCGAAAGCGACCAGTTCGAGGGGAATTGCGCACTCGCGATGGGCCGCGCATCGGTGTGGCCGTCGACGCGCAGGACCCAGGGCAGGTCGGAGGGGATCTGCTTGGCGAGATCGAGGATCGCCCCGGCGATCCGATCGAGCTCCGGGCCGGCCTCCGGCTTGAGCGAGGCGGAGCCCGCCGGGAACAGCACCTCGGATTGCAGCACGAAGCGGTCGCCGACGACGCGGATGTCGGTGCGGTTGCCGAGGATCTGGCGCAGGCGCCCGAAGAAGTCGGAGCGGTAGCGCGCGAGCTCCTGCACCTTCTGCGCGAGCGCGACGTTCAGCCGGCTGCCGAGGTCGGCGATCCGGGCTTGGCTCTCGCGGTCCCGGCTTTCCGAGGCTGCCAGCGCATCCTCCAGGGCTGCGAGCTGGCGCCGCATCGCGCCGATCTGGTCGTTGAGCATGTCGATCTGCGACTGCGCCCGGCCGGCGGCGCTCCGCTCGGCCTGTAGCTGCTTGTCGAGGTCGCCTGCCTGGCCGCGATGCGCGGCGGACGCAGCGGCGTCGGCGCGGGCACGGTCGCGCTCGGCCTCGGCGGCGAGCAGGGTGTTACGCAACGCCTGCGCCGTCTCCTCCTGGCCGCGCCGGTTCGAGCGCTCCAGCGCCAGGAGGTCGGTGAGGTCGACGATCTGGCGGTTGAGCTTGGCCAGCACGGTGTCGCGCCCGGTCAGTTCCTGCGACAGGAAGAACTGGCCGACGACGAAGATCGTCAGCAGGAACACCACCGACAGCAGCAGCGTCGCCAGCGCGTCGACGTAGCCCGGCCAGACGTTGACGCTGCGGTCGCGGCGGACGAGACGAGAGGCCATCAGGCCCGCTCGCGTCCGAGCCGGTCGAGCACCTGCTTCATCTCGCGCTCGCGGCCGGCCTGGGCCTCGACCCAGTCGCGGATCATCTGCTGCTCCGCGCGCATGTGCTGGACGAGGCCCTGGATGCCCTCGGCGAGGTTGGTCATCGCCTGGGTCGCCGCGCGCCCGTTCGCGCCCTCCGAGAAGACGGCGGTGAGCCGCTCGACCGCCTCTTTCAGCGCCTCGGCCGCCGCGGGCTCCGGGTGCGCCTGGGCGAGGGCGGGTGCGGCCGCCGCCTCGCCCGAGACCAGCCAATCCTCCAGCTCGTTGTGGAAGCGGGCGTGGGCCTGCCCCGCCTGCAGGTCGAGGAAGCCGGTAATCAGCGAGCTCGCCAGGCCGAACAGCGACGCCGAGAACGCCAGCCCGATGCCGCTCAAGGGGACGGCGAGCCCGTTCTTCAGCTCGTCGAACATCACGCTGGCCTCGCCGCCGCCGCGCATCGACTTGATGACCGAGCCGACCGCGGAGAGCGTGTCGATCAAGCCCCAGAACGTACCGAGCAGGCCGAGCAGGATCAGGATGCCGGCGATGTAGCGCAGGATGTCCCGGCCCTCGTCGAGGCGCGCGGCGACGGTATCGAGGAACGGGCGGACGCCGGGAAGCGTCGCGCCTTCGCGCCGGGCCTGGATCGCCGGCACCAGCGGGACGACGAGGCTCGGCGGGCGCTTGGCCGCCTCGCCGGACGCGACGGCGTTGACGTAGGACGCCTCGCGGTAGAGCCGGATCACCTGCCCGAAGGCGAGCAGCACCGCGATCAGCAGCACGCCGAGGATCAGTCCGTTCAGGCCCGGGTTGGCCTGGAAGGCGGGGGTGATCTGCCGGAACAGGATGAAGGCGAGGAAGCCGACCAGAATCAGGAAGACCAGCATCCGGACCAGGTAGATACCCGGCTTCGCGATCGGCCTCGTGGTCGGACCCTCCGCCCTCGGGGCGGCGGGAAACGCGGTGTCGGAACGGGCGGCCATCGGTCGCGACTCTTCGGCAGGTGACGCGAGGGGAAGATGACGCGAGGCCGTCTCCCGAAGATGATCGGCGGCCTCGATCGAACAGGCCGGCACTGTGGCGTCAGCCTCCGGTGCGATCAAGCCGCGCGACTGTCGTTCCCGGCGTTCGAAGCCGCTAATCCCAGTCCCGAGGCCAGGTTTCCTCAAGGTGAGGCCCGAGGCGCACGGCCGAGACCCGCACGGCGAGGCCGGCGGCGTTGGTCTCCACGGCGATGCCGCAGAGCGTCCCCTCCCCTTGCGCCGTCTCCAGGCGGGCGCCCGGCGTCTTCTGCAGGAAGCGGCGCAGCGGCTCCTCCTTCTGCATGCCGAGCACCGAATCGTAGTCGCCGCACATCCCGGCATCCGTCAGGTAGGCCGTGCCGCCGGGAAGGATGCGGTGGTCGCCGGTGGGCACGTGGGTGTGGGTGCCGACGACGAGGCTGGCGCGGCCGTCGAGGAACACGCCGAAGGCCTGCTTCTCGCTCGTGGCCTCGGCATGCACGTCGACGATCACGGCGTCGGCGGCCTCGCCGAGCGGGCAGGCGGACAGCTCGCGTTCGACCGCGGCGAAGGGGTCGTCGAGCGCGTCGATGAACAGCCGCCCCATCACGTTGACGACGAGGATGCGGGCGCCGGCGCGGGTCTCGACGATGGTCGCGCCGCGGCCCGGCGTGCCGGGCGGGTAGTTCGCCGGCCGCACGAGCTTGGGCTGGCGGGCGATGAAGACCAAGGCCTCGCGCTGGTCGAAGGAATGGTTGCCGAGCGTCACCGCGTCGGCGCCGGCCCCCAGGATCTCGTCGCAGATCGATTCGGTGATGCCGAACCCGCCGGCCGCATTCTCGCCGTTGACGACGACGCAATCGAGCCGCCAGCGCTCGCGCAAGGACGGGAGCCGGTCGGTGACGGCCTTGCGGCCGGGGCGCCCGACCACGTCGCCCAGGAAGAGGAGGCGCATCGTCAGAGGTCTTTGCTCAGGGGAACGAAGCCGGCCTCGGTGACGAGGTGGTCGAGGGGGCGGTCGTGCGGCTCGGCCGGGACCCGGTCGATCTCCTGGACCGAGAAGGCGATGCCGACGGTGAGCACCGGCCCGTTCCGCGAGAGCCGGGCGATCGCCTGGTCGTAGTAGCCGCGGCCGTAGCCGATGCGCTGGCCGCGCCGGTCGAAGGCCGCCAGCGGCACGATCAGGGCTGTGGGGTCGAGGGCCGGCAGGTCGTCGCGCGGTTCGCTGAGGCCGAAGCGGCCGGCGACCAACGCCTCGCCGGCGCGCCACTCGCGGAACACCAGCCCGTCCGGCGTCACCTTCGGCAGGGCGACCCGCTGCCCTCGGGCGAAGAACCGCTCGATCAGCGGGTGCGGATCGACCTCGCTGCGGATCGGCCAGAACGCGCCGACGAGGGCGGCGTCGGCGAGGCCGTCGACCGTCAGAACGTGCTCGGCGATCGCAAGCGATCCGGAGCGCCGGGCATCCGGGTCGAGGGCGTCGCGCCGGGCGAGGGCTTGGCCGCGCAGGGCGGCCTTGTCGGAGGAAGTCGAGTGCGGAGCCACGTGAGCCGTTGGAGGATCGATCCCGGGAAACCTACAGTGTAGGTGGGCGCCGTGTTGACCAAGTCCAGGGACGAGGCCAGGGACAGCTCCCGGGGGAGTCGATAAGGCCCCGGGGAAAGTGCTCCTGACGGACTCTGCAGCCCCGCACAACCCATGTAGCGGTGCGACCCCCGTCGCGCCAGGGGTCGGCGGCGCCGGCTCCTGCGATTTCAGCGGCCGAGCATCGTGCGCAGCCGCGGCGAGCGCGCCGAGCCGTCGATGCATTCCAGCCTGGCGGACCGGTTCAGGGTGTGGAGGCGCGTGCCGGGCCAGGCCGGGCCGGCGGTGAGCCGGGTCTCGACCGTCTGCGCGTAGCCGTCGGCGTCCAGGCGGTCGATCCGCGCGAGCGCGAGGGCGCGGCCGTAGCCCTCGGTGCAATCCTGGATCGGTCGGATCAGCGCGCCGCCGCGCGCGACGATGCGTCCGGCCGGACGCGCCGAGGCGACGTCCACCAGCACCGGGTTGTGGGCGTGCGGCGTCCAAGGCCCGCGGAAATCCGGGGCCGACCAGAGGTGGAGCGCATCCGAGTAGGAGCCGCTGCCGAGCGCCGCCCCGAGCGGCGCGTCGCGGACCGTCGCGAACATCCACCACAGGCCGCCGTGCTCGACGAGCGTCGCGTCGCTGGCCACCACTCCGGACACCAGCGTCGCCTCCTTCACCCAACCGCCGGGGAAGGCGGTGGCGCGGTAGAGCTCGATCGTGCCGGCGCTGCCGGTCTCGGGCACCATCCAGGCCTCGCCGTCGCGCACGAAGACGAACGGGTAGGACAGGTGATGCGCCTCCTCCAGCACCGGCACCGGCACGCCGATCGGCCCATCGGACCCGACCCGAACCGCCGAGACGATGCCCTTGGCCAGCGCGTGAACGTAGTCCTCGACGAACAGCCAGGTCTCGCCGCGATGGTCGAGGGGGAACGGGTCGGCGTAGAAGCGCCGGCCGTCGTCGGGCAGCGTGGTCCAGCCGGCGTCGGGGTGGCGGCGCAGGTCGATCACATCCGGCCCGCCGGCGAGCCGGCGCCAGCCGACCCGCCAGTGCGGGGCATGGTAGCAGAGGTGATACAGCCGCTGCGCGATCGCGTGGGCGAGGATGCGCCCGGTCCGCGCCAGGATCTCGCGGGCGGGAAGCTCGGCCGGCGGCGCGTCGGCGTCGGCTCGGATGGGGCTCGGCTCGCGGCGCCCGGCGACGGCGGCCGACAGCAGCGACACCGTGCGGAACAGCGCGTCGTCGAAGGAAGTCAACATCACGCCGCGACGCTCGGTGCCGGTGCGGCCCGACGCGACGACCCGGCTTCCGTCCGAAAATGCGATCCCCGGCGCCCGCCCGTCCAGCAGGCTGGCGAGGAGGCCCGCCTCGCCGGCGCAACCGTCGAAGGTCAGCCGCCAGATCGCATCGGCCGCCTCGGATTCGACATCGCCGCAGAGGTCGAGGATCAGGTCCGGGCGGGCGCGCCCCGCCTGCGGCCAAGCCGACAGGTCGGCGGGCGCCGAGGCGCCCGAGCGCGGCAGGCGGTGGATCAGCGATTCCAGGGAGAACAGCAGGTCGGCGTTGGCAGGCCATACGTCCGACCCGGGACGGGCATCGATCTCGATCGCCTCGACGCCGGGCAGGCCGGCGACCCGGCGGAGCAGCTGCGCCTGCCAAAGCCGCGGCCTCCGACCATCGAGACGCAACCTCAGACGCATGCCGCCGACCGATCTTTCTGAGACATGCCCTCGAACGCAGCGTGGGCGCTGGGCGGGATCGGCGTCCAGCGCCAATCCCGGATGCCCGACGCGACCCGCCATCGCGATCTATCACTAATTTTGTAACCGAGACGATAACCGGAAAAACAGAGCGGGCGGCTGATCTAGATTAACCCTCGCCGCAAGAATCGATCCCAGAAGCTGCGCCCCTACGCAGTCTTGAGGGATTTTCATTCACTTGCGCGCAACTTGCACTGTCAGGTCGCACGTCCATAAAAACGACCCCATTCGAGACGACGGTGTCCGACGGTGGAACAGCTGAACAGAAACCTCGCCGTCTCGGCCTGGATGGAGCCGATGGTGCCCGAGCGCGCCGCGCCGTCCAAGCCGGAGACGACGGCCGAGCTCGGCGACCTGTGGCGCATCCTCGCCCGACGCTGGAAGATGATCCTCGGCACGGCCGCCGTCCTGGGCCTGGCGGCGCTGGCCTACGCCGTCGTGACGCCCTCTCTCTATACCGCGACCGCGCAGCTCCTGATCGACCCGAGGGACCGCATGGTCGTGACCAACGACATCAACCCCGGCGCGCTCGCGCCCGACGGCGGCGTGACGCAGGTCGAGAGCCAAGTCCGCGTGATCGAATCCGACACCGTTCTGTCGCGCGCCATCGCCGAGACCGGGCTCGACAAGGATCCCGAGTTCGGCGCGGCCAAGGGCGGAGCCGTCGCGGGCGCCGCTCGCTCCCTGCGCGAGCTCGTCACCGGGCCGCAGCCCGAACGCCTGGTCGACGCCCGCGGCCAATCCCTCGACCGGCTCCGGCGCAAGCTCGCTGTGAAGCGCGCCGACAAGGTCTTCGTCGTCGACGTCATCGTCACGACCACCGACCCGGACAAGTCGGCCCGGATCGTCAACGCCATCGCCAAATCCTACCTCTCCGACCAGAGCGAGGCCCGGGCCGAGGGTGCCAAGCGCGCGGCGGGCGAGCTGCGCGGCCGCCTCGACGACCTGCGCGCTGCCGTCAACCAGGCCGACATGCGGCTCGAGGACTACAAGGCGAAGAACGGGCTGATCGCATCGAGCGGGCGCCTCGTCGGCGAGCAGCAGCTCACCGACAGCAACGCCCGCGTCGTCGCGGCCCGCACCCGCACGGCCGAGGCCCGCGCCCGCCTGCAGGGCGTCAAGGATGCCCGCGGCCGGCCCTTCGCCGCCGGCGCGACGCCGGAGGCGATCCAATCCTCGGTGATCGACCGCCTGCGCGGCCAGTACGCCGAGCTCGCGAGCAAGGAGGCGGACCTGCGCACCAACCTCGGCGAGCGGCACCCCTTCATCGCCGCGACCCGGGCGCAGATGCAGGACGTGAAGCAGCTGATCGACAGCGAACTCGGGCGCATCGCGCAAGCCGCGGAAGCCGAATACCAGCGGGCGCAGGCCAACGAGCGCACGCTCACCGCGGACCTCGAGAAGCTCCAGAAGCAATCCGCCGTCAGCGCGCAGTCGAGCATCCGCCTGCGCGAGCTGGAGCGCGACGTGGAAGCGAGTCGCTCGGTCTACAACAACTTCCTGGTGCGCTCGCGCGAGCTGAAGGAGCAGACCGGGATCGATACCACCAACGCCCGCGTCATCACCTGGGCGCGGCCGCCCGCCGATTCCTCGTGGCCGCCGCGGCTGTTCCTGGTGCTCGCCGCCTCGCTTGCGGGCCTCGGCCTCGGCACCGGCTTCGCCCTGGTGCGGGAATATGCCGAGCCGACGGTGCTGTCGCAGCGCCAGCTCGAACGCCTTTCGAACGCTCCGGTGGTCGCGACCCTGCCGCGCCTGCGCCGGGGGGGCGACGGCGCCAGCGCGTCGGCGGCGGGCTTCACCCTCGACCACCTGCACGAATCGGCCGACGGCGGCCGCTCGATCAGCATCCTCGTCACCTCCGGCGAGGCGGAGGACGCCGACCGCAAGGCGGTGATCGACCTGCTCGCCTCCGTCGCCGTCGCCCGCGGCGAGCGCGTGTTGATCGTCGACGCCGACATGCGCATCGATGATTCGCAGGTCGGCGGCCTCCTCGACGTCTTGCGCGGCGAGCAGAGCCTGAACGCCGTCGCCCGCCTCGACCCGGCCACGGGCGCGCGCCGGATCGGCATGGGCGACGCGCAGAAGCCGGTGCGCGACGCGTTCCTGCGCACCAACGTCGAGCGTTTCCTCGCCGGGGTGAAGGGGCGCTACGAGCTGGTGATCCTCGATGGCGGCGTGCTCTCCGAGAACCTGCGGATCGGGCCGGTCGCGGCCGCGGCGGACCGCCTGCTGCTGATCGTGCGCAACGGCGCCACCCGCCAGCGCGACCTCCTGAACCTCGTCGGCACGTCGGAAGCCCTCGGTCGGCCGGTCTCGGGCTCGCTCCTGCTCGATGCCCGCGCGGCGAGCTGAGGCGGCACCCGTGACCCGGGCCTGTCGCTCCGCGGCGACAGCCGGCTCCGTGCGCCGGACGCCGCAAGCGTTCCCGTTGCCGTCGCTCGTGGGGTTCGAATCCTGGGCCTTGGTGGCGCTGGCGCTCGTCACCTGGGGCCTGTCGGGTGGGATGCTCTGGGTGCTGGGCATCAACTACGACGGCATCACCGGCTCGGCGGCGCAGAAGGTCCACCCGGCGAGCTATCTCGCGGTCCTTCTGTTCGGCTGGACGATGCTGCGATCCGGCAACCCGGTGATCGCGGTGGCGGCAGCCGGCGAGCGGCGGCCGGCCAGCGTGCTGCTCTGCCTCGTCGGATTCGGTCTGCTCGCCTTCATCGCTTCACGCAACGGCACTGGGCTCGCCGGCTCGATCGACACCTACGTGCTCACCGGCCTCGTCGTGATCCTGATGGCCGACCGGGACGCGATCACCATGCGACGCGTGGAGATCGCGGTGCACGCGGTGATGGTCACGAACGCCTTGCTCGGCCTCTTCGAGTTCGCAAGCGGCCAGCGCTTCTTTCCGTTCCGCATGGACGGGCAGGCCTTCGACACCGACACGCGCTCGGCCGCGCTGCAGGGGCATCCCCTGTCCAACGCGACGCTGACCGCCTGCTACATCCTGGCGCTGTTCAACGGCGGCGGCCGGTTGCGGCCGACGACGCGGGCCGGGTTCATCGTCCTGCAGCTCGTGGCCTTGATCACCTTCGGCGGACGCTCGGCCACGGTGGTGACGCTGGCCTTCGGCAGCGTCTTCGCGGTGGTCGCCCTGAACCGCACCCTGCGCAACGGGCGGGTGCCGCTGCTCGGCGCGGCGATCGCCGCCTTCGGGTTGACCATGGTGCCGATCGTGGTCGGCGGCCTCGCCGTCGGCGGCTTCTTCGACGCGCTGCTGGAGCGCTTCGTCTCGGACGGCGGCAGCGCCAACGCCCGGGTCGAGATGCTGGCGATCTTCGACGCGATCCCGTTCCGCGACCTGCTCGTTGGGCCTGACCCGTCGGTGGTCGACACCCTGCGCCGGATGTACGGGCTCGAATGGGGCATCGAGAACCCGATCGTGCGCAGCCTGCTCTACAACGGCGTCGCGATGACGGTGCTGCTCATCGTCGCCATCGCGCTGTTCCTCTACGAGGTGGCGCGCCAGTGCCGGCACGGCGTGTTCCTGCCGATCCTCGCCTTCGTGGTGCTGATCAACACGTTCGAGAGCATCGGCGGCAAGACGACCATGCTCGCCAAGTTCGCGCTGATGCTGCTGGTGCTCTACCCGCGCCGACCGGTCACCGCCTCGGCGTCCCCGGCATCGCCAAGCCGAGCGCCGCGATGATCGCGGGATCGATCCGGTGGGCGTCGTCCATCAGGCCGAGCCCGTCGAACAGGTTCCAGAACGCCCAGGCGAAGCCCGCCGCCTCCGCCGCCTCGCGCACGTCGCGGATGTAGCGGGCGCGGTCGGGCGCACGCGAGGCGACGTAGCGCGCATCGCTCTTCAGGGCGCCGAACTCGCCCATCAGGATCCGCCCCGGCGGGATGCCGTAGAGGTCGGCCCAGGTGCGGATGTCGACGAGGTTGCGGTCGAGGTAGCCGCGGTCCGGGTCGGCGGCGAAATACTCCTTCAGCTTCGTCTCGGTCACGGCGTAGGCCGCTGCCTTGTCCGTCTCAGAGGTTTGGGCGTCGGCGCGCATGCGGGCTCGGACCGCCGCGAGGGTCTCCTCCAGTTTCCCGGCGCGGGCCGGCCAGGGCACGTCGTTCAGCGCCCGGTAGATCGGCTCGTCCTTCATCCACGGCGCGCCCTGGTGCGAGAACAGGTACGGCTCGTAGAAGTGGAAGGTGAAGAGCACCGGGTCCAGCGCGGTAAAGGCCGCGGGATCGAGTGCGGTCAGGCCCGCGCCCATGCCGCCGCAGGCGCCGGTCGCAACCAGCGTCAGGGACGGCGCCGCCTTTCGCGCGGCGCCGAGGAGGGCCTCCTGCACCCGGTTCCAGGCCACCGCTCCGCAGGCCTGCGGAGGCTCGTTGACCGGTTCCAGTGCGAGGCGGCCGGGCGCCCGGGCGCCGAAGCGCCGCGCCAGCTCGACGACCACGTCGCGGTAGGCGGAAAGCAGCGGCGCCGTCGCCGAGCCGTAGAACCGGTCCGGGTTGTAGTGGTGCGTCGCGGCGTTGGCCTGGACGTTCAGCACCAGGGAGAGCCGGCTCGCGAGGATCAGGTCGACCGCCTCGGACAGGATGCCGAACAGCCGCTCGCGTTGCGCCCCGGCAAGGGCGGCGAACGGGCCGGGATCGATCGGCAGGCGCACGAAGTCGAACCCCGCTTCGGCCAGCCGGCGCAGGTCGTCGGCATTCGGCACCGGCCGGTCGGGCTGGAACGGCGGCCAGGCGTAGTCGGTGCGCGGCGCCGGGAACTCCTGTGTCAGCGAGAACCAGGGCCACAGGCTGATGCCGCGGCGCAGGACCAGCGGCTCGGGCGGCGCGGCCCTGGCCGGACCGGCGAGCGTCAGCGCCACGGCGCCACCGATGACCGCACGGCGGTTCGCATCCATCGTCAGGCGACCCCGTCCGCCGCCGTCACTCTCGGGCTTCCCTCGACGGGATCAGGAGCATCGACGCCGAGGGGGCGCGTCCCGTCCGAAACCGGCTCGGAGGATGGCGGGTAGCCGCCGAGCCGGCGCACCTCTCGCTCGTAGGCGGCGAGGATGTCGCCCCACGAAAAGTCGGCCGCCCGCCGCCGGGCCGCCGCCCGGGCCGCGGCGCGGGCGGCGGCGGCGCCCTGCTCGCGCTGGCGAAGACCAAGCTCGTCGGCTCCCTGGCCGGGAAGTTCGCCATCGCCGCGCTCGTCGGCCTCGGCCTCGCATGGCCCCTCGTCGCCCTCGGCATCCTCGGGATCGCGGTGGCGATCCTCTCGATCCTCAGCTGCGACCCGGCCGGCATCGAGAGCTGCGACTGCATCCGGCCGAACGCCCGACGCGCCCGCCTGCGGCGGCTGATCGCGGAGCGCCGGGCCTGGCTCGCCGCGCCCTCCGGTGCGGCACCGCGCATTCGCGATGCTCGATCTCCGCAGCGGGCTTGGCGATCCGCGAAACCGAAGCGACGATCCGACGTCCGGCGGCCTTGACCTTCCCACCGTGGGAAGCCCCATCTCTCCTCTTATGCTGAAAGCCGACTCCGACACGCTCACCCCGATCGCCCTCGAGGCGCACGCGACGGAGGCCGTCCGAACCGTCGCCCTCCCCGTCCTCGGGATGACCTGCGCCTCCTGCGCCGGCCGGATCGAGGCGGCGTTGCGGGCGGTCCCCGGGGTCGCCAGCGCCTCCGTGAACCTTGCCACCGAGCGGGCCAGCGTCACCGTCGCGACTGGCGTGCCGGCCGCGTCCCTCGCCCGCGCCGTGACGGATGCCGGCTACGACGTCGGCACCGAGACCCGCGACTTCGCCGTCGCGGACATGACCTGCGCCTCCTGCGCCGGGCGGGTCGAGGCGGCGCTGCGGGCGGTGCCCGGGGTTTCGCAAGCCTCGGTGAACCTCGCCACCGAGCGGGCGCGGGTGACGGCGGCGGCCGGCGTCGTCGCCGACGCGGACCTCGTCGCGGCGGTGGCTGAGGCCGGCTACGATGCGACGCCGGCCGCGCCTGCGGGCCGGCCC
>NZ_VRUT01000096.1:0-19056 GCF_008039465.1 Methylobacterium sp. WL120
GGCCGCGGCGAGGGCGGCGGCGTCGCCGAGCACCGTCTCGATCGCGCGCGCACAGCCGTCCACGTCTGCAAAGTAGAGCTGGCCCTCGCCCGCGGTGCCGCGGTTGAAGGCGTTGTCGTGCGCGATCACCGCGTTGCCGGCCCACAAGGCTTCCACCAGAGAGGGGTTCGTGCCGCCGACCGTGTGACCGTGCAGGTAGGCGCGGGCGTGATGGCGCAGCGCCTGGACCGTCTCGGCCTCGTAGATCGCTCCCGGAAAAATCACGCCCTCCCCTGCCGCGGCCCGCAGCGCCCGATGGTAGGCGTTCTCGGGATCGAGGGTTCCCAGCACCACCAGCTTGGCAGGGCGCGGCGCCCGTGAGAACGCCTCGACGAAGGCCAGGATGTTGTTGTCGGGCTCGATCCGGGCGATCGAGACCAGGAACCGGTCCGGTTCGAGCCCGAGCGCCCGGATCGGCGCCTCGCTCGTGGCGCGGATCGGGTCGCCGCCATACGGGATCGTGGTGATCGCGTTTCGCGGGCGGCGGGTCGCGAGGTGGTCGGCGATGGCCGGGTGGTCCGCGATCAGGCGGTGCGAGCTCCAGGCCGCGATCCACTCGCTGATCCAGAAGAACGCCCGCACCGCCGCGGACCATTTCGGGCGGCGCCACTCGATCCCGTCCATGTTGGTCAGCACCTTCGCGCCGCGCAGGCGGAGATAAGGCAGGAACACAGCCCCGTTGTAGCCGAGCACAAGGCAGACGCCGCCTCGCGCGGCGGCGTCGTGCGCGCACAACGCGTCGAAAGCGAGCGTCGCCGCCGGGCCGGTGCTGGCGACCGCCACGGTGATCAGGTCGACCCCCCGCCAGACCGAGGTCGAGACACGCTGCCCGACCGTCTCGACCTCCCGCTGGCAGTAGACGCCGACGCGCCAGCCACGTGCGGCGAGATGCAGGGCGAGCCGTTCCGCGAACGTCTCGAAGCCGCCATGCGCCGCAGGGATGCCGCGCGTTCCAAGAATAAGGATCGCCGGCGCAAGTTCCCACATACGCAAACCCCTTCCGATTTCAATCAAGTTACGGTATGTCATCAGAATTACTAACGAATTCTCTTACGATTACAACCCATAGTTGTTGTAATAGAAGTGTGTTCAACTTATGCGTTTTGAATCAGTACTTCGAACCGGGTTGTCCATCGCGGACGGGAATGTTTCTCCGGCTAGCGGGTTCCTCTCGGCACGCGAGGGGGGCGGCGCCGTGCGGCGCATCACCTGCGTGCATCAGGGCTACGAGCTGTACGGGTCGGATCGCAGCTTCTGCGAGACGGTGCGGACGATCCGCGAAGCCTATCCGCAGGCCTGGATCGACGTGGTGCTGCCGAAGGCCGGCCCGATCGTCGCCTCGCTCGAAGGCGCCGCCTCGCGGATCGTGATCGAGCCGATCTGGGTGCTGCGCCGGCGCAACCTCCTGCGCCTCGCGACGCTCGGCATGGCGGCTCTTCCCTTCGCGGTCGCGCGGGCGCTCCGGCGCATCCGCGCGAGCGATCTCGTCTACGTGAACACCACGGTGGTGGCCGACTATCTGCTCGCCGCGCGGCTCTTGCCCGGCCGTACGGTGGTCCACGTCCATGAAATCCCGGAGGGCGCGACCCTGACGGTGCTGCGCAGCCTGATCCGCTGGAGCCGGGCGAACATCGTCTTCAACTCGCGCGCGACCCAGGCCGCCTTCGCGATGCCGAAGGATGCGACCGCGCGCGTGGTCTATAACGGGATCGCCGGCCCGGCCGTGCCCAACCCGGCCCGCTACGACGGCAGCCAGCCGCTTCGCGTGCTGATGCTCGGGCGGATCAGCCGGATCAAGGGCCAGGAGGTCCTCGTCGAAGCAATCCGTCAGCTGCCGGATGCGGTCCGGTCGCGCGTCGAGCTGAAGATCGTCGGCAGCGCCTTCGAGGACGACGCCCGCGAAGCCGCGCTCGCGGCGCAGGTCGCGGAGGCAGGCCTTTCGCGCCAGGTCACCTGCTCGCCCTTCGTCGCCGAGCCCGATTCGCTCTACCGCTGGGCGGACGTGGTGGCGGTGCCCTCGCAACTGCCCGAGTCGCTCGGCCGCGTCGCGATCGAGGCCCTGGCCTACGGCATCCCGCCGCTCGTCTCCGGGATCGGCGGGCTGACCGAGATCGTCGAGGACCGGGCGACCGGCTGGGTCGTGCCGCCGGGCAGCGCCGAGGCGCTGTCGCGCACCCTCGCCGAAATCGTCACCCGTCCCGACCTGTGGCGCGATTATCCCGCGGCTGCCCGCGCCCGCTACGAGCGCATCTTCGACGAGAAGCTCGCGGCCGAGGGCATCGCGGCGATGCTGCGCCTCACCCTTCAGCGCGAGCCCGCCCGCGTGCGCGACGCCCGCGCCCCCGCCGACGCCGCCTCGAAATCCGCCGGCTGACAGCCAGCGAAGTCGGTTGCGCAAGCTGCCGTCACCGGCGCCGGCGCAACGATCCGTTATCCAAACTTCGGTTTCCCGGCCGGCCCGTTTGATCGGTCAAGGAACTGGGAACGGAACGAGAGCTTGAGGATACGGTCGAGCTTACACTGTCCGGTAAGTCCTTCGTAGGTATTCTTCTGCGAATGTTTTGCCGTGTGTCGTTCCATCGAACGACCGCACGTTGTATTGCTGTCCCTCATCGCCGCAGACCGCAACCCGCGGTGGCGAACGTCATACGATCTAGCCGGGGCGCACGCGCGCGACGGTCTTCCGTACTTCGACCTGCAAGCGGCCGACCGGTCGCCGCGGGCATGAGAGATGGGATATGATCAGCACCTTCATCGAGGAAATCCTCGACCGCATCTCCGCCACGAACCTCCTAGCAGCCGGCCTTCTACTGGCGACCGCCCTCGGTTGCGCGGTGATCGCGTATTGGCGGACCGTGGAGGAGAAATCCTTCGCCGAGTTCTTCGAGTTCATGCTGCCGCACGAGGTGATCACGCACCCGTCCGCGCGCGCCGACCTGCTCTTCTACATTACCCGGAAGGCGATCATGCCCTTCCTGCTGATCCCGGCGGGCGTCACCTTCGTGGTCGCGGTCGGCTACGCCACCAACAAGGTCGTCGGCACGCTGTTCGGAATCGATGCGCCGCTGATGGGTGGATCGCCGGGGCCGATAACTGTCATCGTCTTCACCGTGACGATGCTGCTCGCCTACGACATCTCGTACTACCTCTACCACACGGCCCAGCACCGCTTCCCATTCTTGTGGGAGCTGCACAAGGTTCATCACTCCGCGGAGGTGATGGTCGGCATCACCAAGGATCGCGTCCACCCGCTCGACGAACTCATGAATCGCGCCTGGGACGGCGTCATCCCGGGAATCTGCTTCGGACTTTGGACGCTGATCGCCCTGAATCCGGTGGAGGTGACTGTGTTCGGCGTGAACGTCTACATCATGCGGAACATCCTGATGATGGACTTCGTCCGGCACACGCACTTCAAGATCTCGTTCGGGAAGCTGAACAACCTGATCCTGTGCCCGCACTGGCACCAGCTGCACCACAGCACCAATCCGCGGCACTACGACAAGAACTTCGGGCTGCTGTTCTCGTTCTGGGACCGGGTTTTCGGAACCTTGTGTGTGCCGGAGCCGAACGAGAGCTTCAAGTTCGGTCTCGTGGACCGCGACGTGCGCGACTACCAGTCGCTGAAGGGCCTCTACATTCTGCCGTTGAAGAAGATGTGGCTCGTGATCAAGCGGCGCCTGCGGCCGCGCCGGCCGGCCGCGATCTCATCCCATAAAGGGGTCCAGCCGTGAGCGCCGAACGTTTCGAGATCGTCCGCACCGCCGAGCGGCTCGCCGCCGTCGGCCCGGCCTGGGCCGCGTTGTGGCGCGAATCCGGCGCGCTGGTGTTCCAGAGCCATGCCTGGATCGCGGCATGGTGGGCGACGGTGCCCGACCGCGAGCGCCGCGCCCTGCAGGTCGTACTCGCCTGGCGCGGCGAGACCTTGGTCGCGGTCCTGCCGATGGCGACCTGTCGGCGTAAAGGTCTGCGCTTGCTCGAATGGGCTGCCAAGGACCACACCGATTACGGCGACGCCCTGCTCGTCGGCGACGATTCCGGCCTCGTCCGGCGGATGTGGGCGCACCTCTCGTCCGCCGGCGGGTTCGACCTCGTCTACCTCAACCGCCTGCTTCCCGGCGCGAAGGCGCGCGCGCTGCTCGAGCCGGCCGCCGCAGCAGGCGTGCGCCTGCGTCCGAACCATCGCAGCGACGTGAGCTTTCGCGTCGCCGGCGATTGGCCAACCGGCGAGGCCTGGATGGCCTCGCAATCGAAGAAGACCCGTCAGAATTACCGCCGCGGCCAGAAGTTCATCGGCGAATCCGGCACCCTGCTCTTCCGCCTGCTGCCCCCCGACGAGCCGATGGAGCCGGTGCTGCTTCGGCTGGCCGACCTGAAGCGCAAGTGGCTCGCCGGCAACCAGCTTGAATCGAACCTCTACGACGAGGGCTCGCTGGCACTTCCCGCGCTGGTCCGGGTGCTGGCCGAGACCGGCCTGCTGCGGGCCTTCGTGCTCGAATGCGACGGCGTCGTCGTCGCCGTGTCGATCAATTTCGTCCAGGCCGGGACGATGATGGCGTTCGTCACCACCTACGATCCGGCCTTCGAGCGCGGTTCGCCCGGCATGGTCCTGATGATGGACTACATCCAGTGGTCGATCGACCAGGGCCTGCACACCGTCGACTTCCTGTGCGGGGCCGAGGCGTTCAAGAGCCGCTTCGCCACCACCAGCGTCACCCTCGACGCCTTCATGGGACGCAGGACCCTGCCGGGCGCGGCGGCGATGATGCTCGATTCCTGGAACCTCGTGGTCCGCGACATGCGCCGCCGGACGGTCAAGCCGGCGCCGCCTCAGGTCGCCGCGGCCAGCGAAGCGGCCTGAACCCGCGCTTTCAACGCCCGCTTAAGCGCCGGCCGGCGGCGCGGCGGCCCCGACGACACGGTGCGCCGCCGTTCGGACACGTCCGTCCGGGTGGCGCGACCGGTCGCGGAAGGCTTTCGCCGACCACAGGGCCGTGACGCATTCCGAGACCGCGAGCCCGATCAGCGCGAAGGGCGGCGCCATGGTGAGCAGCAGCGGCACCATGATCAGGAAGCCGACGACGGCGCTGACCAGCGCGCCGGCGGCGATCACCCGGAAGGCGGCCGACGCTTCGAGGAACGCCCGGGGAATCGCGTAGAGCAGCGCCATCGTCACCACGCACCAGACCCCGAAGCCGATGCCCGCCATCGGCTCGTGGGAAAAGCGTCCCTTGAAGAGGTGGCTCTCGATCATCGGCAGTGCCGCCCACATCGCCGCGCCGTAGGCGAAGCAGGCGAGCCCGATCAGGGCCGTGCTGCGCAGGACGAGGCGCCGCGCCTCGCGCCGCCGACCCGCGGCGAGCAGCGCCGAGATCTCCGGCAGGACCATGTTGTTGAGGGCGTTGGTCGGGATGCGCAGTGGCGCGAACAGAACCAGGGTCGCGGCGATCGGCGCATAGGCCGCGGGTCCGGCGAGCACCGCGAACAGCAGCGTCAGCCCCTGCCCCTGTACGGTGGTGCCGGTGACGCCGAGGAGCGACCAGGCCAGCGGCCGCCAGATGCCGGCGTAGCGCCGCCGCACGCTGGCGCGGAACGAGACTCGGACGGGACGCCCGAGAGCCGCCAGCGCCACGGCGATCCCCATGGCTTGTGCCCCCGCGATGCCGAGGAAGGCGTGCTCGAGCAGGGCCTCGTCGCTGGAATGAAGGAACGCGATCAGGCCCAGCCCGCAGGCGGCGTAGACGATGTCGCTCGCGCCCGCGACCCAGGGCTTTTGACGCGCGAGCAGCACGATCCGCAGGTAGCTGCGAAACGCGTAGAGCCCGACGAAGGCGCCGCCGGCGAGCGCCGTGACGCCGACCACGGGTGCGAGCCCGATCGAGACCGCGCCCGCCATCAGCAGCGCCACGGCGGTCGCGCCGGAGCCGAACACCATATCGTGCCCGCGCTCGGCCGGGCGCCCGAGGCTGCGCGACAGGAACAAGGTCGCCGGTACCCCGACCAAAGCGCGGATATAGGTGACGCCGACCGCGCCGATCGTGAAGACGATCGCGAACAGCCCGTATCCGTGCGCCCCGAGCTCGCGCACCAGCACGATGTTCAGGACGAAATGGAAGAGGCTCTGGATCAGCTCGCCGGACAGGATCACGGCGAAGCGTCGGCCGAAGCGCCCGATGTCCGGCCGTTTCATTCGGGCCGGCTCCGAACGAAGCCGACCATTGCGTTCAACGAAGGAATAGGGAGTTCGACCACGATATGTGTCAAAATGTTTCCGCATCTACGCTCGATATCGGCATGATGAAGTAAGATTTGCTTTAGGATATCTCTTAGTTTGAATCGATCGCCAACCCATCGCAGGCGCCGGAATTGGCTACATCGACACCCGGACCGAACCCTGTTGCTTGTTGCGCAACGCACCATACGGGTGGATGGCGCAAAGGTTTCTCTCGGCCGACTACGCACGTAGCTTGCGGCGTCTGGCGCATGCCAGGCCGAAGGGCGGGCGTGCGACGATGTCGGGGACGCGCTTTGGTCTCGGCGGGGCTTGATCGGACGGCTGCGATGCCGCAAGCCCGGCCTCCATCGTTCGACCGGCCGCCCGTGACGCCTCGCGCAGCACCCGATTTTCCCGCCCGAACCGGTCCGGCGCCATCGGCCGCGCGGCACGGAGACGACGCGCGATGACGCGCCTCAGCGACGATTGCTTCGATCCCTCGGCGCCGGTGATGTCTGTCGCCGAGGCGGCGGCGACGATCTTGGCGCGCTTTCCGGTGGTGGCCGGCGTCGAGTCCGTCCCGTTGTCCCGCGCCGACGGCCGCATCGCCGCCGCGGATATACTCGCGGAGATCGACGTCCCGCCCTTCGACAACGCGGCGGTGGACGGCTACGCGGTGCGCTTCTCCGATTTGTCCGAAGCCGGGCCGACGCGGCTGCCGGTGCGTGGGCGCCTGCCTGCCGGCGCCGCGCCCGCGCCCCTCGATGCGTCCGCTGCCGACCGGATCTTCACCGGAGCGGCGATGCCCGCGGGCGCCGACACGGTGTTCATGCAGGAGGACGTCGCGGTCGTCGCCGACGGCGTCGCGCTGCCCGCCGGCATCGTGCGCGGCGCCAACCGCCGCCCGGCCGGCGAGGACATCGCCCGCGGTAGCGTGGCGATCCCGGCCGGGCGACGGCTGCGCCCGCAGGACCTGGCGCTTGCCGCCGCGATCGGCCGCGGCGACCTGCCCGTTCGCCGCGCGCTGCGCGTTGCGGTGTTCTCCACGGGCAACGAGTTGACGGAGCCCGGCGGCCTGCGCGCCGCCTCCGGCATCCACGACAGCAACCGCGTGATGCTGATCGCCCTGCTGCGGCGCCTCGGGGCCGACGCGACCGACCTCGGCATCCTGCGCGACGAGCCCGCTTCGCTTGCGGCGGCCTTGCGCGCGGCGGCCGAATCCCACGACCTGATCCTGACTTCCGGCGGCGTCTCGGTCGGAGAGGAGGACCACGTGAAGGGGGCGGTCGCCGCCGCGGGGTCGCTCGCGTTCTGGCGCCTCGCGATCAAGCCCGGGCGTCCGGTGGCGGTGGGAATGGTCGCCGGGACGCCCTTCGTCGGGCTTCCGGGAAACCCGGTGGCGGCCTACGTCACCCTCGCCTTCGTGGTCAGGCCGCTGCTCGACCGCCTCGGCGGGGCGGTGCACGAGCCGGCTTTGGGCGTGCCGGTCCGGTCCGCCTTCGCGCTCTCGCGAAAATCCGGCCGGCGCGAGTTCCTGCGCGTCCGCGTGACGCGCGCCGCCGACGGCGCCTTCGAGGCCGCCCTATTCCCGCGCGGGGGCTCGGGCACCATCACCTCGCTCACCGGCAGCGACGGCCTCGCCGACGTGCCCGAGCTCGTCACCCGCATCGAGCCCGGCGACACGCTCGCGTTCCACCCCTATTCGACCCTGTGGTGATCGCCGGATCGTCGGTGATGCGGCGCCGCGAGCGCTAGGCCGGCACCGCAAGGCGGGGTATCGTAGGACGTGTGCCGGCATCGTTGCTGCCGACGGAAGGCGAGAGCGTCATGAAGCCCCACGCCGCGGTGTGCGACGTTCCCCCACCGCCGGGCAAGCGCCCGTTCCTCCTCGTCGGGCTGGTCGCCGCCGGCCTGCTCGGCTGGGGCGGCTACGGTCACTGGAAGCAGGCGGCCGCCGCCACCGAAACGCAGCGCAAGGTGCGCGATGCAGTGCCGCGGGTGCGCATCGCCGCCGTCGAGCGCAGCGACAAGCCGGTCGACCTGACGCTGCCCGGCGACATCCAGGCCTTCGCCCGCGCCGCGATCTTCGCCCGCGCGACCGGCTACGTCGCCGAGCGCCGGGTCGACATCGGCTCGCGGGTCAAGGCCGGCGACATCCTGCTCCGGATCGCGGCCCCCGAACTCGACCAGCAGCTCGCCCAGGCCGAAGCGCAGTCTGGGCAGATGCGGGCGCAACTGCTTCAGGCCAAGGCGCAGGTCGACCAGGCCCGCGCCAACGTCAACCTCGCCAACCTCACCAACAACCGCACCTCGACGCTGGCGACCCAGGGCTGGGCCTCGCGCCAGAACGCCGACAACTCGCAAGCCGGCGTGCTCAGCCAGGGCGCGACGCTCGCTGCGGCCGAGGCCGGGGTGAAGGTCGCCGAAGCCAACATCAAGGCGCAGGACGCCACGGTCGACCGCCTGAAGGCGCTCACCGGATTCAAGGACGTGGTCGCGCCCTTCGACGGCGTGGTCACCACGCGCAGCGTCGACGTCGGCGACCTGGTGAAGGCCGACGGCAGCGGCACGCCGCTGCTCGGCATGGACCGCGACGACATCGTGCGCATCAGCGTGAACGTGCCCCAGAACGCCGCCATCGGCGTGAAGAAGGGCGTCGAGGCCTCGATCAAGGTGCCGCAAATCCCGGACCGGACGTTCTCGGGCCGGGTCGAGCGCAGCTCCGTCGCCCTGCTCAGCGCATCGCGGACGCTGACGACAGAAGTCGACGTGCCGAACCCCGACGGGGCCCTGCGCGCCGGCCTCTACGTCTACGTCACGCTGCAGATCCCGCGCCCGGAGCCGGCGGTGATCGTTCCGGCGGAGGCGCTGGTGTTCAACCAGCGCGGCACGCAGGTCGCGGTGGTCGGCGACGACGACCGGGCCGAGTGGCGCGCGATCCACGTGAAGCGCGACTTCGGCACGACGATCGAGATCGACCAGGGCTTGACCGGGCAGGAGCGGATCGTTCTCGGGCCGCCCGCCGACCTTCGCGACGGGCAGCGGGTGATCCGCGACGGCGGCCAGGGCGAGGCCAAGCCGGTCCAGGCGGCCGCCCGCTGAAGGCGGTCAGTTCACCCGGACGATGAGCTTCATCTTCGGGTGGATGCCGCAGAGCACGACGAAGGTGCCGTTTTTCTCGAACGTCACCGGCGTGCGGCTGCCGGGCACCTGGTCGCCGGAATCGAAGTTGAAGGCGTCCGACTCGATGTAGATGTGGTGCAGCAGGTCGCTGTCGTCGTTGACGATGGTGATCGTGTCGCCGCGCGTGATGACGAGGCTGTTCGGCTGGAACGCCCGCCCCTTCTGCGAGACGAGGTGCCCGCTCGCCTCCAGCCGGCCGACGAAGACGACGGCGAGAAGGCCGGCGACAAGGGCCGTCGCTGTGGCCGCGAACGGACTTCGGAAAACGCGGCCGACCATCGATCCCTCAAGCCGTGACATGGCATTTCCGAAGATGATGCTCGACGGTTAGGTCGTCGTCGTTAAGATTTGGCTGACGCTGGCGGCCGTCCTGCGCGGTATCCGAGGCGATGGTTACGACGGTGCTGTTCGGCCCGATCGCCGATCCAGCCGGGGATACGCGTGGCGGCGACTAATGCCGCCTTAACATTTCACGCTTATCTTGACGCGGTGCGGGCAGGAAGAAGCTACGTTTCCATGCGATGGAATCGAACCGGATCGAAGGTCGGCGGACGCTCGGGGGCCGGCGCGCTGCGGCGTATCGCCGATGCCGGGACGACGATCCGCGGCCGGATCCTCGTCGCCTTCCTGACGATGAGCCTGATCACCGGTACCCTCGGGATCTATGCCATCCAGGGGCTTCAGGAGGCGGGTGAGCTCGTCAACCGCACCTACGACGAATCCCTGATGTCGATCAATTACGCGCGGGCCGCGGCGGCGGACTTCGCCAACATGCGCTCGGCCTTCGCCCGTCGCATGGTGACCCGCGACCCGGCCGTCGCCGCCAAGCTGGATGCCGCGATCAACGAACTCGCCTCCACGCTCACCGAGGATCTTGGGATCGCCGTCGAGCGCTCGCAATCGGACCGCGTGGTCCGCTCGGCCAAGGCCGTGCAGGAGGGCGTCGAGCTTTGGGAGACGATGCGCCACGGCCTAGACGGGTCTAAGGCCAAGATCGCCGCCTGGGACGCCCTCGATCGCCAAGCTGGAATCGTCGATGGGCAGATTGAGCTCCTGGTCAACTACACTGCCGGCGACGGCTTCGTCTTCCGCCAGACCGCCCGGAAGGTGGTCGCGCAGGAGGTGCGCTTCAACCTGATCGCGATGGCGGTCGCGCTGATCCTGTCGGGCTTCGTCGCCTACCTGCTGAACCGCCGGATCACCGGGCCCCTCGCGGCGGCCTCTTCGGTGGCCGCGCGGATCGCGGCCGGACGCCTCGACGACGCCGTGCCGACCGGCGGCCGCGACGAGCTCGGCGCGCTGCTGCGGGCCATGGCGACCATGCGCGACAACATCCAGGCGATGATGGAGCGCGAGGTCAGCCAGCGCCGTTCGGCCGAGACCCTGCTCGCCGACGCGCTGCAGAGCTCGCGCGAGGGCGTCGTCGTCGTCGACGCCCACGGGCGGATCGCGCTCGCCAACGCCCAGGCGCTTCAGTTCTTCATCGGTCTGCGCTCGGCGGTCGAGATCGGTTCGTCGGTGACCGCGCTCGCCAACGGCCACGCCGACGCCCCCGCTGCGCTGGTCGATTGCGCCCGCACCCTTTCGCGGGACGGCGAGGTCCAGCTCGCCGACGGGCGCTGGCTGCGCGTCAGCCGCAGCGCCACCCAGGAGGGCGGGTTCGTCGCCGTGTGCAGCGACATCAGCGTGCTCAAGGAGCAGGAGGCCGGGCTCACCCAGACCAACCTGCGCCTGGACGCGGCGCTCGACAACATGAGCCAGGGCCTGTGCCTGTACGACGCCGACCACCGGCTGATGGTGGTGAACCGGCGCTACGGCGAGATCTACAACCTGCCGCCGGGCTCTGTCGTCCCCGGCATGTCGGTCGTGTCCGTTCTCGAACGCAGCCTCGGGGCCGGCCACCATCCCGGCTCCGGCCGCGTCGACCTGGTGCGCGAGGCCGAGGCGATCTTCGCGGCCGGTCCCGACCGCACCTATTTCCAGGAACTCGCCAACGGCCGCGTCGTCGCCATCGAGCAGCGCACGACGGCCGACGGCGGCTTCGTCGCGACCTTCGACGACGTGACCGACCGGCGCAAGGCGGAGGCGCGAATCGCCTTCCTCGCCCACCACGACGCGCTCACCGGGCTGCCGAACCGCATCCTGTTCAGCGAGCAGGTCGACGCCGCGATCGCGCAGGCCGGGCGCAGCAGTGGTTTCGCCGTGTTCTGCCTCGACCTCGACGACTTCCGGCCGGTGAACGACACCCTCGGCCACGTGGTCGGCGACGAGCTGCTGAAGGCCGCCGCCAACCGGATCGAGGCCTGCATCCGCGAGATCGACACCTGCGCTCGCCTCGGCAGCGACGAGTTCGCGATCCTGCAGCGCGGAATCGACACCGCCGAGGACGCCGCCGTCCTCGCCCGCCGCCTCGTGGAAGTGCTCGGCGCGCCCTACGTCCTGTCGAGCCACACGGTCACGCTGGGCGTCACCCTCGGGATCACCCTGGCCCCCCATAACGGCACGAGCTGCGAGAAGCTCCTGAAGAACGCCGACGTGGCCCTCGCCCGCTCCAAGGTCGACGCCCGCGGGTCGTTCCGGTTCTTCGAGCCGGAGATGGATGCGCGGCTGCAGGCACAGCGCCTGTTCGAGGTCGACCTGCGCGAGGCCGTCGCCAACGAGGCCTTCGAGGTCCACTACCAGCCGATCTACTGCCTCAACGCCGAGCGGATCTGTGGCTTCGAGGCGTTGCTGCGCTGGAATCATCCGGTGCGCGGACGGGTGTCGCCGGTGGAGTTCATCCCGGTGGCCGAGGAACTCGGCCTGATCGTCCCGCTCGGTGAATGGGTGCTGCGCCGCGCCTGCGAAGAGGCGACCCGCTGGCCCGACGGCCTCAAGGTCGCGGTCAACGTCTCGGCGGTGCAGTTCACCTCGGCGAGCCTGGTGACGGCGGTGCGCGACGCCCTGCAGGCCACCAACCTCGCCGGCCACCGCCTGGAACTGGAGATCACCGAGTCCGTGCTCGTGGCGAACCCCGGCGCGACGACGGCGATCCTGCACAATCTCAAGATGCTCGGCGCGCGCGTCTCGATGGACGATTTCGGCACCGGCTATTCGAGCCTGAGCTACCTGCGCAGCTTCCCCTTCGACAAGATCAAGATCGACCAGTCCTTCGTGCGGGACCTCTGCGCGGAGGACGGCACCGAGTTCATCGTCCGAGCGGTGATCGGTCTCGGGGCGAGCCTGCGGATGACCACCACCGCCGAGGGCGTCGAGACCGAGGCGCAGCTGGCCAAGCTCCGGGCCGAGGGTTGCGACGAGGTCCAGGGCTACCTGTTCAGCCGGCCGGTCCCGGCCGCCGAACTGCCGGACCTCATCGCCCATTGGAACGGCGCGAAGCGCGCGATCGCTTGAGCGGCCGCGGCGGCGTACCTCGCCGACGCGACCCTTCGCTGGCCTATTCGGCCGCGTCGAGGCGCGGACGCTCCACCGCGGTGCGACCGCGCCCGACCAGCTCGGCCGTGCGGAACGCGACTTCCAAGGCCTGCTCCGCGTTGAGTCGCGGGTCGCAGTAGGTGTGGTAGCGGTCTTGAAGGTCGTCCGCCGTCAGCGCGCGGGCGCCGCCCGTGCATTCGGTGACGTCCTTGCCGGTCATCTCCAGGTGGATGCCGCCCGGGATCGTGCCCTCGGCCGAGTGCACGCCGAAGAACCCCTCGATCTCCTGCATCACCCGCTCGAACGGACGCGTCTTGTAGCGGCCGGCCGAGATCGTGTTGCCGTGCATCGGATCGCACACCCACACGACGCTGCGGCCTTCGCGCTCAATCGCCCGCACCAGCCGCGGCAGGTGCTCGCCGACCTTGTCCGCGCCGAACCGGCAGATCAGGCTGAGGCGCCCGGCCTCGTTGCCTGGGTTCAGCGCGTCGGCGAGCCGGATCAGGCCGTCGGCGTCCATCGACGGTCCGCACTTGAGGCCGATCGGGTTGCGGATGCCGCGGGCGTACTCGACGTGGGCGTGGTCCGGCTGGCGGGTGCGGTCGCCGATCCACAGCATGTGGCCCGAGGTGGCGTACCAGTCGCCGGTCGTCGAATCGACGCGGGTCATCGCCTCCTCGTAGCCGAGCAGCAGCGCCTCGTGGCTGGTGTAGAAGTCGGTGGTCCGCACCTCCTGGTGCGTCTCCGGGTTGATCCCGATGGCGCGCATGAAGTCGAGCGCCTCCGTCATCCGTTCGGCGACGTCGGCGTAGCGGGAGGATTGCGGGCTGTCCTTGACGAAGCCCAGCATCCACCGATGCGAGTTCTCGAGGTTGGCGTAGCCGCCGGTGGCGAAGGCGCGCAGCAGGTTGAGCGTCGCCGCCGACTGGCGGTACGCTTCGAGCTGACGGCGCGGATCGGGGATGCGGGCCTCGTCCGTGAAGGTCAGCCCGTTGACGATGTCGCCGCGGTAGCTCGGCAGGCTGACGCCGTCGAGGGTCTCGGTCGGCGAGGAGCGCGGCTTGGCGAACTGCCCGGCAATGCGCCCGACCTTCACCACGGGCGACGCGCCGGCGAAGGTGAGTACCAAAGCCATCTGCAGGAATACGCGGAAGAAATCGCGGATGTTGTCGGCCGAATGCTCGTCGAAGCTCTCGGCGCAATCGCCGCCCTGGAGCAGGAAGGCGTCGCCGGTCGAGACTCGCGCGAGCGCGGTCTTCAGCTTGCGCGCCTCGCCCGCGAAGACGAGGGGCGGGAAGCTCGCGAGCTGAGCCTCGACCGCTTCGAGGGCGGCCGGATCCGGATAGGCCGGCACCTGCTGGATCGGCAGGTCACGCCATGACTTCGGTGTCCAACGCTCGCCCATCACACACTCCCACGCACCTCGCGGCGCCTCTCCCGTGCGCGCCGAATCTGGGCGCGAAGCGCGGCTTATAGAGCGGTTTGTCCGGCTGGGCGAGATGAGGCGGGCGCGGGGCTGGGCGGATCGCAGGTCGCGGCGAGCGCCGGGGCGGATGGGTCAGCCTTCGCCGTCCTCGACCTCGATGCCATGCTCGGCCAGGATCCAGAAGATCGCCTCCAGGTCCTCCGCCGAGACGTCGCGGGCGGGGAGCGCTTCCTCCAGGTCCTCGTAGGTCAGGCACCGGCTCTTGCGTGCCGTGGCCATGACGAGGAGCGCGTCGATCGCGCCCTGGATGTCCGGCGCCAGCATCTCCCGGCTCGGGCCCGTCGTCGAGAAGGCCGGCCGGAGGGCGTCAGCCAGCAGGCCGTCGATGACGCGCTGCCGCCGCACCTGCGCGTCGTCGCCGGCCGGCTCCCGCTTGTCCGGGCCCCGCTTGCCAGGCTCGTCCTTGCCGGGCTCGTCCTTGCCGGTGTCTCGTTTGCCGCTGTCTCGCTTGCCCATCGTGCGGATATGGCCCGGGAATGCGCGGCGTCGAGGGCCGATCGCGCGCGGATCGTCAGCCGACGGCGACGGGGTGCTTCGTCACCTGCGGAACCCGCATCGTCACGAGCTCTTCCGACGCCGTCGGATGCACCGCGATGGTACGGTCGAAATCCGCCTTGGTCGCGCCCATGGTCACCGCGATGCCGACCGCCTGGATGAGCTCGCCGGCATCGTGGCCGAAGACGTGCACGCCCACGACCTTGTCGCTGGCGCAATCGACCAGCACCTTCATCAGGACCTTCTCGTCGCGTCCCGAGAGCGTCGCCTTCATCGGGCGGAAGCTCGCCTTGAACACATCGATCCGGCCGTAGATTTCGCGTGCGGTGTCCTCGTTGTGGCCGACGACGCCGATCTCCGGCGTCGAGAACACCGCGGTCGGGATCAGGCGATGGTCGACGCAGGCCGGCCTGTCGCCGAACACGGTGTCGGCGAAGGCGTGGCCCTCGCGGATGGCGATCGGCGTGAGGTTGGCGCGGTTGGTGACGTCGCCGACCGCGTAGATCGAGGGCACCGCCGTCCGCGAGTAGGCGTCGACCGGGATCGCGCCGGCGGCGTCGGTCTCGATCCCGACCCGGTCGAGGCCGAGCCCGGCGACGTTGGGGCGACGCCCGGTCGCCATCAGCACTTGGTCGACGACGAACGTCTCGCCGTCGTCGAGGGTCGTGGCGATGCCGCCGTCGACCCGTTCGAGCTTGGCGAGGTTGCGCCCGAGCTTGAGCGAGAGCCGCTTCGCGTAGGCGTCGCCCAGCGCGTCGCGGATCTCGTCGTCGAAGCCGCGCAGCAGCCGGTCGCCGCGGTGGAGCAGCGTGGTCCGGCTGCCCAGGGCCGCGAACACGCCCGCGAACTCGACCGCGATGTAGCCGCCGCCGATCACCAGGATGCGGTCGGGCAGCGTCTCCAGCTCGAACACCTCGTTCGAGGTGATCGCCAGCTCCGCGCCGGGCACCGCCGGCTCCTTGACCGGGTGGGCGCCGACCGCGACCAGGATGACCTTGGCGGTGACGCGCCTGTCGCTGCCGACGAGGCGGACCGCGTGCGCGTCCTCGATCACCGCGCGCTCCGGCACCACGGTGACGCCGGCCCGGATCAGGTTGGCGTCGTAGATGCCTTCGAGCCGCGTCACCTCGGCGTCGCGCCGGCGCTTCATCACGCTCCAGTCGAAGCGCGGCGCCTCCACCGTCCAGCCGAAGCCGGCCGCGTCCTCGAATTCGTCGGCGAAGCGCCCGGCGTAGACCATGAGCTTCTTCGGCACGCAGCCGCGGATCACGCAGGTGCCGCCGACGCGGTACTCCTCCGCGAGCGTCACGCGGGCGCCGTAGCCGGCCGCGATCCGGGCGGCGCGGACCCCACCGGAGCCGCCGCCGATCACGAACAGGTCGACGTCGTAGGTCTCGCTCATGACGGGGTCCGATCCGGCCCGGCCTCGGGCCGGGAAAGGGTGTGAGGCGCGGTGCGGCTCCTGGCATCGCGCAGCCAGGTGATGGCAGCGCCGAGGCCGGCCGTCCACCACGCCGCCCAGGTGTTGTGCTCGACGAAGGCGATGGCCGCCGCCGCCGCGACCAGGGCGAGCGCCGTCGCGCGCTCCCTCGCCGGCCAGGCGACGAGGGGTGCGAGCATCAGCATCAGGACCGCCGCCGCGAGCACGGCCCCGGCGGTCCCGAGCTCGGCCCAGACCTGCAGGAACGCGTTGTGCGGGTGGCCGACGGCGAGCAGCGTCCGCATCTCCGGATCGAGCCGCGCGGCCACCGGCGCCTCGGCGAAGCGTGCCGACGTGCCGAAGCCGGCCCCGACCCACGGGTCCGCCGCGACGGCTGCGCCGAAGCTCCGCGCGATGGCGACGCGGGCGCGCGACGAGGAATGGACCAGCCGCTCGTGCGCCGCCTCCGGCATGAACCGGTCGAGCAGGTCGCCCTCGACCGGCGCCAACGCCACGGCGAGCCCGAGGCCGAGCCCGGCGAGGCCGACCGCGAGGCGGGCCGGCAGCAGGCGCGCGAGGACGAACATCGCAAGTCCCGCGGCAAGCCCCATGGCAGCCGCCCCGCTGACCGAGCGCAGGATGCCGAGCGCTGCGAAGGCCAAAGCCGCGAGCGCGAAGACGCGCCGGCCCTGGCGCCACAGTACCAGGGCGAGCGGGCCGGCGACGACGGCAAGCGTGAGCGCGGGACGGTTGTAGACGAATTCCGCCACTCGCTGATTGAAGGCGCGCTGCAGCGGCAGACCCGCAGCGAGGCCGACGGCGATGGTCAGCCCGGCGAGCACCACCATCGAGGCCGAGAGCGGCGCGGCGAAGCCCGGCATGCGCCCCGGGGCGAGGCGCACCAGCAGGTAGGCGGCGACGAGGGTCGGCACGAACTCGCCGGCCATTCGCAGGGAAAGCGCCGGAAACGGCGTCCAGGCGAGCGTCGCGGCGCACCAGGCCAGGAACACCAGGGCCGCGAGGCCCGGCGGCGTCGTGAGCGGCGGCAACAGCAGGCGCCGCACCGCGCCGGCATCCTCAAGGCAGCGCCCGGCCAGGAACAGCAACGCCGCGATGGCGACGACGAGGGGGCTCGAGCGGTTGGCCAGCGCCATCGCCAAGGGCATCGCCGCGAGCGCGACGGCGCCGGCCGCGTAGAGGCGTCGGGACGGCTGCACGGCGCGTTCTGCGACCTGCCTTGAGACCTACTGGAGCTGGTGCCCGCGCTTGCCCATCTCGGCGCGCACGCGGACCATGACGTATTCCGAGACTTCCTGGGTCCAGGTCTGCATCGCCTGGACCATCTCGTCGAGGATCTGCGGCTGCGTCTCGACGTAGCGCTTGCCGGCGGGCGAGCGGAAGAACGTCGCGATGTCCTGTAGCTCGGGTTCGGTCAGCTTGGTCGCGTAGATGCGGGCGGCGGTGTCGATGATGCGCTGCTTCTGCAGCTCCATCTCCGGGTTGAGCGACCGCAGCACCTCGTCGAGGTCCTTGGCCAGCTCGGGCCGCGTCACCGACTGCTGCTTGATCTGGTCGGCGAACGCCGGAATGATCGAATCGAACGAGCGGGCGATGCCCGAGCTCAGCATCACCTCGCGGGCGAGCGCGAGGTGGTTCGCGCTGATCGTCGGCGCGCCGCGGTTGGCCGGCGCGGCGGGCGCCGGTGCCGCCGGTGCCGGCTTCGGCGGCGCGGCCTTCGGCGCCTGGGCGAGGGCCGGGCCCGCGACGAGGGCGGCCACCAGGGCGGGAAGGAGGCGGCGGGAGAGGACGGACATTCCGGACGTTCCTGAGCGAGGGGGATGGGACGGCGACACCGATGCCGTCCCCGGGGCGCCGCTCGGCGGCGCGAAAGCGTTTATGCGAGGCTGCCGATCACGCTGACCTCGGCGCGGCCGTCGCGCTCCTCGGCGAGGATGGCCGCGGTGGCGATCCCGAGGAACAGGCCGTGCTCGACCACCCCGGGAACCGCCCAGAGCAGGGCCGACAACCGCTCCGCGTCGGCGATGCGGCCGAGGCGGGCGTCGAGGATGAGGTGGCCGCCATCCGTCGTCAGCGGCGCGACGCCGGACGTCACGCGCAGCGCGACGTCGCCGGTGCAGCCCGCGCGCGCGATCGCCGCCTCGACGCCGATCCGGGTCGCGGCGAGGCCGAAGGCGTTGACCTCGATCGGCAGCGGGAAGGCGCCGAGCGTCGCCACGCGCTTGGCCGCGTCGGCGATCACCACCATGCGGCGGCTGGCGCAGGCGACGATCTTCTCGCGAAGCAGGGCCGCGCCGCCGCCCTTGATCAGGCGGAGGTCGGCGTCGACCTCGTCGGCTCCGTCGATGGTGAGGTCGAGCTCGGGCAGCTCCTCCAGGGTCGCGAGGCGAATGCCCTCGCGCGTCGCCGCCGCATGGGTCGCCTCGGAGGTCGGCACGCCGACGACGTCGAGGCCGTCGCGGACGCGGGTCCCGAGGAGCGCGACGAAGGCCGCCGCCGTCGAGCCGGTGCCGAGCCCGAGCCGCATGCCCGGCTCGACCAGGTCGAGGGCGCGGGCGGCCGCCGCGCGGCGCAGGTCCGGGCCGCTCACGACGACGTCCCGCCGTCGGGTCTCGTGGAAGGGTGCATGCGCAGGGTGCCGGTTCGTCCCGTTCAGGTGCGGCACGCCCTAGCATGGCCGCCGCCGCGCCGGGAAGCCGCTGCGCCTGCCGAAACCGGCATTCGGATGACGGATCCGCCCGCTTGCGCCCCGCCAGCGCCGCGTCAGGGCCGCCCGCCCTGCGGCGG
>NZ_VRUT01000097.1:0-18748 GCF_008039465.1 Methylobacterium sp. WL120
GCCCCGCCCCGCGCGGCGGCGAGCGCCAGCACGTCGGCCAGCGGCACCAGCGGGGCGGTGGCCGCCGCGTAGGCGATGCCGACCGCCAGCAGCGGCCAGAACCCGCTTGCCGCGAGATGCGCGAGGGCCGCGAGTCCGGTGAGGCCGCAGGCGGCGGCGAGGATCGGACGAGTCGCCGCGTGCCGGTCGGCGGAGCGCCCGGCCATCGGTCCCGCCACCAGCCGCACCAGAGTCGCGGCCGCGAGCAGGACCGCGATCCGCTCCGGCGAGAGGCCCCCTGCGGCGAGCACGTTGGGCAAGATCGGCGAGATGCAGCCGTAGGCGCCGTAGAGGGCGGCGTAGAGCGCGAGGCAGCCGACGAGCCCGTCCCGCTTCATCCGTGTCCCCCGGCGCGCCCCCGTTCGGGCGGCAGCGTAGCATCGCGCAGGGCCGGCTGGCGCCGCAAACCCTGCGGCTCGGCGCATGATGGGGCCGGACGCGGCGAACCGGCACCGCTCTCGCCAGTTGTCGCTGCTTCAGGGCCTCGACGGGCCCGCCAACCGGAGCTCGACATGGACATCGCCCCCGATACGGTCACCGAGATCATCCTGCGCCTGCGCGCGGTCGAGGTGAAGGAGGGCGCGACCGATCCGGATTCCGGCTCGAACGCCATCGACGACGGCGCCACCGACGTGCTCACCTCCGGCACCGACGACGCCACCGAATCCGAGCTGCGCGGCATGATCGCCGGCCTCAACGACGACGAGCGCGCCGACCTGCTGGCGCTGCTCTATGTCGGCCGCGGCGACATGGAGCCCGAGGAGTGGGCTGAGGCGGTCCGCTTCGCCCGCGAGCGCGAAGGCGCCGGCGACGGCGCGGTGAAGACGCTTCTCGGCACGCCCGACGCCGGCGACCTCCTGGAGGAGGGCATGGACGCGCTTGGCATCACGCCGGACCTGCCGCAGGGCTGAGGCGGGCGGAGATCTCCCTTCCCCCCTCTGCGGGGGAGGGTGGCCCACGAAGTGGGTCGGGAGAAGGGTGCACGTTATCCGGATAGGGTGCATCCCTCTCCCGCCCCTCGCTGACGCGAGGCCCACCCTCCCCCGCAGAGTGGGGAGGGAAGAGGCGGCCACCTTCCACCGGACGACCCACCGATTGGCGGCCGGCCCTATTCCTCGCCGTCGTGCAGGGCGTAGAAGCCCTGCGCCGAAACCGCGCCTTCGGAGTCTCCGCCCGCGTCGAGCAGCATCCGCTCGCGGGCGCGCAGCTTCTCGGTCTCGCTCTTGAGCTGGCCGCAGGCGGCGAGGATGTCGCGGCCGCGCGGGGTGCGGACCGGCGAGGCGTAGCCGGCGTCGAACACGATCTCCGAGAAGCGCTCGATCCGCTCCCAGTCCGAGCACTCGTACTTGCTGCCGGGCCAGGGGTTGAACGGGATCAGGTTGATCTTGGCAGGGATCCCCTTGAGCAGCCGCACCAACTCGCGCGCGTCGCCGTCGGTGTCGTTGACGCCCTTCAGCATCACGTATTCAAAGGTGATGCGCCGGGCGTTGGTGAGGCCCGGATACTCGCGGCAGGCGCGCATCAGCTCGGCGATCGGGTATTTGCGGTTCAGGGGCACCAGCTCGTCGCGAAGCTCGTCGCGCACGGCGTGCAGCGAGATCGCCAGCATCGCGTGCGCCTCCTCGCCGAGCCGCCGGATCTGCGGCACGACGCCGGAGGTCGAGACCGTGATGCGACGGCGCGAGAGCGCAAGCCCCTCCGGGTCCGACATCGTCGCCACCGCGTCGACGACGTTCTCCAGGTTGTAGAGCGGTTCGCCCATCCCCATGAACACGATGTTCGTGACGAGCCGTCCGACCTCGCCGCCGCCCGAGGCGTCGCGCGAGGGGATCAGGCGGGGCCAGTCGCCGAGCGCGTCGCGGGCGACGACGAGCTGGGCGGTGATCTCGGCCGCCGACAGGTTGCGCACGAGACGCTGCGTGCCGGTGTGGCAGAACGAGCAGGTCAGCGTGCAGCCGACCTGGGACGAGACGCAGAGCGTGCCGCGATCCGGCCCCGGAATGTAGACGCACTCGATCTCGGCGCCGCGGTTGTGGTCGTGCCGCCCCGTCGGCGCCATGCGCAGCAGCCACTTGCGGGTGCCGTCGCGCGAGACCTGCTGGCTGACGACCTCCGGCCGGTCGAGGGTGTAGGCCTCGGCGAGCTGCGCCCGCAGCGCTTTGCCGACGTTGGTCATCTGGTCGAAGTCCTGCGCGCCGCGGACGTTCAGCCAATTCCAGAGCTGGCCCGAGCGCATCCGGCTCTCGCGCTCGGTGACGCCGATCGCGAGCAGGCGCTCCTTCAGAGCGGCCCGCGGCAGGCCGACGAGCGAGCTGCGCTGACCCGGCACGGCCGTCGGCGTCGGCTCGGGCCGGAACTCGGGAGCCTTCTCGATGTCGGAGAAATCGCTGCCCGTGCGCCGGGCGGTGTCGAACGACGCCGTCGCCATGTTCTTGCTAAGACCTTGGAAATGAGAGGCCGGATCATACCCGATCGGCCCCGCGAACGCGAATGCGTGCCCAGCATGCCCGGATCCTGTGATCAAGGCAGCGCGACAGACGCCGCGGGGGACCGATGTGCGACCGCGCACGCGGGCTCCGCCGGCCATGCGTCCGGTGCCTTGCGGCGGGCGTCCTCCCCGCCACCTATGCGTCGCACGAGGTGCGACGCTCCGCACCCGCCGCAGACAGAACACGGGAATGCCATGCCTTCACTGCTCGATCCGATCCGCGTCGGCGCCATCGACGCGAAGAACCGCATCTGGATGGCGCCGCTGACCCGCGGCCGGTCCACCCGCGAGCACGTTCCGACCCCGCTGATGGTCGAGTACTACGCCCAGCGCGCGACCGCCGGCGTGATCATCACCGAGGCGACCGGCATCAGCCAGGAAGGCCTCGGCTGGCCCTTCGCGCCGGGGATCTGGAACGACGCGCAGGTCGAAGCCTGGAGGCCGGTGGTGAAGGCGATGCACGATCGCGGCGGCCGCATCGTCTGCCAGATCTGGCACATGGGCCGGCTCGTCCACCCGGACTTCCTCGCCGGCGCCCCGCCGATCTCGGCCTCCGCCACCACCGCGCCTGACGAGGCCCACACCTACCAGGGCAAGAAGCCCTACGCCGAGGCGCGCGCGCTGCCGGCCGAGGAGATCCCGCGCCTGCTCGAGGATTACCGCCGCGCCACCCGCAACGCGCTCGCCGCCGGCTTCGACGGCGTGCAGATCCACGCGGCCAACGGCTACCTGCTCGACGAATTCCTCCGCGACGGCACCAACCACCGCACCGACGCCTACGGCGGCTCGATCGAGAACCGGGTGCGCCTCCTGCGCGAGGTCACCGAGGTGGTCGCCGAGATCGCCGGCAAGGACCGCACCGGCGTGCGCCTGTCGCCCAACGGCGAGATCCAGGGCACCAACGATGCGAACCCCGAGCCGCTGTTCGTGGCCGCCGCCAAGGCGCTCTCCGACGTCGGCATCGCCTTCCTCGAGATGCGCGAACCCGGCCCGAACGGCACCTTCGGCAAGGCCGACCACCCGCCGATCGCTCCGGCGATGAAGCGGGTCTTCGCCGGCACGATGATCCTCAACGCCGACTACGACGGCCGCAGCGGACAGGCGGCGCTCGATGCCGGCGCAGCCGACGCGATCGCCTACGGCCGGACGTTCATCGCCAACCCGGACCTGCCGGCCCGCATCGCCGCCGACGCCCCGCTCCAGAAGGACGAGGCCGCGACCTGGTACAGCCAGGGCCCGGAGGGCTACGTCGACTATCCGACTCTCCACGCCGCGAAGGCCGCCTAAGGCTATCGTTCGCGGTTCGCATCGTATCATTTGTTACTTTGCGAACCGCAGCCCTATCGATCATCGATCTATTGCGGCGAAGGTCCTTCGAATTCGCCGGTTCGTCTGCCGGTGAATCTAGGCGTGGCCGTTCCGTGTCCCTATCTGTGACTGCGGAATCCGGGAGCGGCCGATTACGATTGCGAACCAGACGCGTGCGACGGAGCGGGAACGGTGGAACGAGGCCGAGCGCTTGGCGGAGCTTCGCGCGCTGCAGATCCTCGATACAGAGCCGGACCCGGCCTACGACGACCTCGCGCGCATCGCGGCCCTGGTCTGCGCCGTCCCCGTCGCACTGATCGGCTTCGTCGACGCCCACCGGCAATGGTTCAAGGCCGAGATCGGCTACGGCGAGCGCAAGACCGGGATCGACCGATCGGTCTGCGTCCACGCGCCCCATGTCGACGACGTGCAGGCCGACGGCCTCTTCGTCATCACAGACCTGACCGCCGATCCGCGCACCCGTGACAACCCCGCGATCCAGGCCGAAGACGGGTTCCGCTTCTACGCCGCCGCGGTGATCCGCAGCCGCTCGGGCGTCCCGATCGGGACGATGTGCGTGCTCGACCGCACCGTTCGTCCCGGCGGGCTGACGAAGGCGCAGGGCGAGACCCTGGGCGCGCTCGCCCGCCAGGTCTCGACCCTGGTCGAACATCGCCGGACCCTCGCCGACGTCGACGCCCGCGAGACCGAACTCGCCGCGAGCGAGCGCCGCTTCCGGGTGATGACCTCGGCCATGCCGCAGATGGTCTGGACGACGCTGCCCGACGGCTTCCACGACTTCTACAACGATCGCTGGTACGAGTTCACCGGCGTGCCTTACGGCTCGACCGACGGCGCCGGCTGGACCGACATGTTCCACCCCGACGACCAGCCGGAGGCGTGGCGCCGCTGGCGCGACAGCCTCGCGACGGGCGAGCCCTACGAGGTCGAGTACCGCCTGCGCCACCACAGCGGTGCCTATCGCTGGACGCTCGGGCGCGCGATGCCGATCCGCGGCGCCGACGGGCGGATCGAGCGCTGGTTCGGGACCTGCACCGACATCCACGAGCTGAAGCAGGCCGTCGCCGACGCGCGCAAGCTCGCGGCCGTCGTCGAGACCTCGAAGGACTTCATCGGCCTGGCCGGCGAGGACGGCCGGATCGCGCACCTGAACGAGGCCGCGTTGCGGCTCGTCGGGCTGCTCGACCTCGCAGCGGCGCGGCGGACCGCGATCGCCGACTACTTCACGCCGGAAAGCCGCGAAGCCTTCGAAGGAACGGTGGTGCCGGCCCTCGCGCTCGAGGGTTGGTGGGAGGGCGAGCTCGCCTTCCGGCACTTCGCCACCGGCGAGGCCATCGCCGTCCTTTTCACGGTGTTCGCCGTGCGGGATGCGGCCGGCCACCATGCCGGCTACGGCACGGTCACCCGCGACCTGCGCGAGCGCAAGCGCGCCGAGGAGGCGCGCGACCTGCTGATCAAGGAGCTGTCGCACCGGATCAAGAACATCTTCGCCGTAGTCGGCGGCATCGCCGCGCTCAGCGCCCGCAGCGATCCGGGCGCGCGGTCCTTCGCGAAGGTGTTCCGCGAGCGCCTCGGGGCGCTGGCCCAGGCCCACGAATACGTCCGCCCGCATTCCACCGAGAGCGCACGGCGCGACGGCGGCCAGACCGTCCTCGGGCTGATGCGCCTGATCCTGTCGGCCTATGCCGAGGAGGGGCGCTGCCGCGTCGCCGTCGACGGCGACGACGCTGTGGTCGGCGAGCGCACGGCGACGGCGCTCGCGCTGATCATGCACGAGCAGGCGACCAACGCGGTCAAGTACGGCGCGCTCTCCAACGAGGCCGGGACCGTGACGCTCACCGGGCTGCAGACCGCGTCGCGCTACTGCCTGACCTGGGCGGAGCAGGGCGGTCCGCCCATCGCCGCCGCGCCATCGCGAAAAGGGTTCGGCACGGAACTCGCCGAGCGCAGCGTCGCGGGTCAGCTCGACGGCAGCCTCGAGCACGATTGGGCCCCCGGCGGCCTGGTGTTGCGCCTCGACGTGCCCGCGGAGAATCTGCGGTTCTGACGCGTGTGGCCCCGGGCGGCGGATGCCGCCTCGTCGTCCTCGATTTCGATGGGACGCTCGCCGACACCTTCCCGTGGTTCTGCGGCGTGCTCGGCACGGTGGCCGACCGCTACCGCTTTCGCCGGATCGCCGCGCACGAGGTCGACGAACTCCGCACGCTTCCTGCGCGCGCGATCATGGCGCGGCTCGGCGTGCCGCGCTGGAAGCTGCCGCTGATCGCCCGCCACATGCACGGGCTCGCCGCCCGCGACGCCGCCGAGCTGCACCTGTTCCCGGGGATCGCGGAGGCGCTGGCGGGGCTGTCGGAGGCGGGGGTGGCGACGGCTGTGCTCAGCTCGAACACCGAGGCGAACGTCCGCCGCGTGCTCGGGCCGACGGTCGCCGGGCGGATCGACCGCTACGCCTGCGGCGCGTCGGTGTTCGGCAAGGCGCGGCGCCTGAGGGGCCTTTTGCGCCGGATGGGAATCGAGCCGGCCGGCGTGCTCTGCATCGGCGACGAGCTTCGCGATCTCGACGCCGCGCGGGCCGTGGGCTGCGCCTTCTGGGCGGTCGCGTGGGGCTACACCGACCCGGCGGCGCTGGCTGCGGCCGGTTCGGATCGCCTGCTCTCTGAGCCCGCGCAGCTCTTGGAGGCCGTCCTGCCCGCGCGGGGCGGATGAGCGATCAAGCGCTCCGTTCTTCCCTCCCCACAGAGGGGGAGGGGGATACCGTCGGGCGTTTGCCCGACGCCTCACATGCCGCGCTGGGCGCCCGGGACCACGCTGGCGCCGTTGCCGGAGCCGAAGGGCTCGTACTTGGTCAGACCCTTGAATAGCTGGCTGAGGAAGGCGCGGTCGGCGCCGCTGGTCGGCGTGGTGCGCTCGATGAAGTCGAACACCTTGCCGTCCTGCAGGCCGTACAGGGCCACGCGCTCGACCTTGAAGCCAGGGGTGAAGTACACCGCCGTAACCTTCTGGTCCTCGACCTGCTCGCCGAGGAACAGGACCGTGCGCGAGGTGTTCTGGGAGATGTAGTACCAGGACTTGTTGCCGACGGTGGAGACCGTGGACGGCGTGCCAAGCGTCTGCAGCACCTGCTCCGGGCTCATGCCCGGTTTCACGGTCGCGAGCGCGGCCTGGTCGATCTGGTAGCCGTGGCGGAGTTCCTCGCCGATGCAGCCGGACAGGCCGAGGCCCAGCAGGCCGACGAGGCCGAGACGCGCGAGGGACGGAACGAGACGGCGCGACATCGGCCACCTTATGTTGCTGATGGGACGGGACGCCGCTAGGCACGCCGGAGCGCGACACCAGGGGCGGTCTGAGAGTGCTTGCACCTTGACCGTGGGTTGCCGTACCGCGGGGTTATGGCTTTGACAAGGCAAGCTCGGCCACAGGCCACAGCGCAGCGGAAACGCGCTGGATCGTTCCGACGGGCCCCGTCCGGGGGTCGACCCATGGGGCCGAGGCGCACCGCATGATCGCCCGATTCTTTCGCCGCAACGACGCGCGGCGGCGGTCCATCGAGACCCTGCACATGCGCATCAACGCCGCCTCGCGGCAGCCCGGCCTCTATACCGGGCTCGGCGTGCCCGACGGCGTGGAGGGGCGCTTCGAGTCGCTGATCCTCCATGTCATCCTGGTGCTGCGCCGGCTGAACCGCCTGCCGGCGCCGGCGGCGGACGTGGCGCAGGACCTCGTCAACTCGGTCTTCCTCCAGCTCGACGCGTCGTTGCGCGAGCTCGGCGTCGGTGATTTCGGCGTGCCCAAGCGCATGAAGAAGCTCGGCGCCGCCTTCTACGGGCGAGCCGCCAACTACGATGCCGCGCTCGACGCGGGCGACGCCGACGCGCTCGCCACGGCGCTGTCTCGAAACGTGCTCGGCGGCGACGACGCGGGGGCGGCCTCGGGGCTTGCCGCCTACGTCCTCGCCGCCGACCGCGAGTTGGCCGAGGCCGACCTCGACGCATTGCTCGGCGCCGGGCCGCCCTTCCCGCCCGCGGACGCCACCCCGACATCCAACCCGGAACACCGATGAGCGCGAGCGAGACCCCCCTGTCCCGATGGGTGAGCGTGGCGCGGCTGCCGCCGGGCCGCGGCGCCGTCACCGTCGAGGCGACGCCGGCGGAGTGCGCGGCCCTCGCCGCCGACTTCAAGATCCAGGCGATCCGCGACCTCGTCGGACGCTTCGCCGTCGCCGGGCCGACGAGGCGCCTCGTCGTCACCGGCACGGTCGAAGGCACCGTCACGTTGGTCTGCACGGTTAGCCTGGAGCCGTTCGAGACGAAGGTGTCGGAGCCGGTCGAGGTGGCGTTCACCGACACCGACCGCCTCGCCGGCACCGATGCCGAGGATGCCGACATCCCCGACCCGATCGTCGGCGGCCGGATCGACTTCGGTTTGCTGACCGCCGAGTTCCTGGCGCTCGGCATCGATCCCTACCCGCGCAAGCCCGGCGTGGTGTTCGAGGAGGTTCAGCTCGGCGAGGACGCCAAGCCCTTCAACGTCCTGCGCACCCTGCGCCCCGAGGAGCCCTGACCGCCGCCCGGCGCGACGCCGTGCGAGAATTCGTTTGCCCGCCGGGGCGGGATCGCTATTTTCCGCCGCGCCGATCCCGGCCGTCGCCCCCGCGACGGCATCCCATCGAAGGCCGCGACAACCCCCCTCATGTCCCAACGCGTGCGCATCTCGCTCGACGCCATGGGCGGCGACCACGGACCGTCGACCGTCGTGCCTGGCGCCGCGATCGCCCGCGAGCGCCACCCCGAAACCACCTTCCTGATCTTCGGCGACGAGGCGGTGGTCGCCCCGCTCGTCGCCGCCGAGCCGCGCCTGAAGGGCGCCGTCGAGATCCGGCACACCACCTACGCCGTCGCCATGGACGACAAACCGAGCCAGGCGGTGCGCCAGGGCCGCGGTAAGTCGTCGATGTGGAAGGCGATCCAGGCGGTGAAGGACGGCGAGGCCGACGCCGCGGTGTCCGCCGGCAATACCGGTGCGCTGATGGCGATGTCGAAGATCTGCCTCAAGACCATGGCCGGCATCGAGCGCCCGGCCATCGCCTGCTTGTGGCCGACGGTGCGCGGCGAGAGCGTCGTGCTCGACGTCGGCGCCACCATCGGCACCGATGCCGAGCACCTCATCGAAATGGCGGTGATGGGCTCCGCCATGGCCCGCATCGTGTTCGACCTCGAGCGCCCGACGGTGGGCCTGCTCAACGTCGGCACCGAGGAGATGAAGGGCAACGAGGCGGTGAAGGAGGCCGCGCGCCTGCTGCGCGAGATCGACCTGCCGAACTTTGCCTATCACGGCTTCGTCGAGGGCAACGACCTCGGCCGCGGCACCGTCGACGTGGTGGTCACGGAAGGGTTCACGGGGAACATCGCCCTGAAGACCGCCGAAGGCACCGCCAAGCAGATCGGCACCTACCTGCGCTCGGCGATGACGCGGACGCTGTCGGCCAAGATCGGCGCGCTGTTCGCCCGTCAGGCGTTCCGTGCGCTGCGGGAGAAGATGAACCCGAGCCGGGCCAACGGCGGCGTGTTCCTCGGGCTCGAGGGCATCGTCATCAAGAGCCACGGCTCGGAGAACGCGCAGGGCTTCGCCGCGGCGGTGGACCTCGCCCACGACATGGCGCGCCACGACCTGATGCGCACGATCCGCGAGATGCTCGACCAGACGCCCACGCTCGCGCCGGCGTGAGCTTTTAGCCGGCGTCGACCTTTACGCCGATCCGGGACCCGGTTCGGCGGTTGAACGCGATGGAGATCGGAGCGATGCGGGTTTAGCAGCCGATGGTTGTGAAACGCGTTTCGCGACGGGAAGGAAACCGATGACAACCCTGCGTTCCGTCGTCGTCGGCACCGGCTCAGGGCTTCCTGCGCGGGTGGTGACCAACGCCGAACTCGCCGAGCGGGTCGAGACCTCGGACGAATGGATCGTCCAGCGCACCGGCATCCGGCAGCGCTACCTGGCGGATGCCTCCGAGACCACGTCGGTGCTCGGCATCCGCGCGGCGCGCGCGGCCCTCGACGATGCCGGTCTGACCGGGGACGACATCGACCTCGTGATCTGCGCCACCTCGACGCCCGACCATACCTTTCCCTCCACCGCGACCCAGATCCAGGCGGCGCTCGGTATCCTTGCGGGCGCGGCCTTCGACCTGCAGGCGGTCTGCGCCGGCTTCGTCTTCGCCGTCTCCACCGCGGATAAGTTCCTGGCGACGGGCGCGGCCCGGCGCGCGCTGGTCGTCGGCGCCGAGACCTTCTCTCGCATCGTCGACTGGGAGGACCGCACCACCTGCGTGCTGTTCGGTGACGGGGCCGGCGCGATCGTGCTGGAGGCGCAGGACGCGGCGGGCACGAACGCCGACCGCGGCGTGATCAGCGCGAGCCTCCGCTCGGACGGGCGCCACCGTGAAAAGCTCTACGTCGATGGCGGCCCGGGCTCGACCGGCACCACCGGCCAGCTCCGGATGGAGGGCAAGGAGGTGTTCCGCTTCGCCGTCGGCTCGGTGATGGACGTGATCGAGGACGCGCTGAAGAAGGGCGCTGCGACGGCCGCCGACCTCGACTGGTTCGTGCCGCACCAGGCCAACAAACGCATCATCGAGGCCTCCGCCGACAAGCTCGGCATCCCGCGCGACAAGGTGGTGCTCACGGTCGACCGCCACGGCAACACCTCGGCCGCCTCGATCCCCCTGGCGCTGGACGTGGCCCGCCGGGACGGCCGCATCCGCCGGGGCGACCTCGTGATGATCGAGGCCATCGGCGGCGGCTTCAGCTGGGGCGCGGCTCTGATCCGCTGGTAGCCCGGAATTTCCCCAGCCGCCCCGGTTGACCCGGGCGGGACCGGGGATTAGCGTGGCAGATCATAGAGATACGTCGCAAACGACGGCTCTCGGCAAGAAAATTCGCGAGGGGTCGTGGCATGGCAGGCAAGACGGTGACGCGCGCCGATTTGAGCGAGGCCGTCTACCAGCAGGTCGGCCTCTCCCGCACCGAATCCGCGGCCCTCGTCGAGACGGTCCTGTCCGAGATCTGCTGCTGCCTGTCCGAGGGCGAGACCGTGAAGCTGTCCTCGTTCGGCTCCTTTGTGGTCCGCTCGAAGGGTAAGCGCGTCGGCCGCAACCCAAAGACCGGCGTCGAGGTGGCGATCGAGCCGCGGCAGGTGATGGTGTTCAAGCCCTCGAACGTGCTGAAGGCCCGGATCAACGGCCTGAACGGCGCCGCCCACGCCGAGGAATGAACACGTCCGGCCCCGCCGACCGCACCCTCATCGCCGCCTCGTAGCCGGATCGAATCATGGCGTTCGCTGCCCTCACCGAGGATTCGGGATACGCCGACAAGGAACCGGGCGCGTTCCGGACGATCACCGAGGTGGCTGAATCCCTTGACGTGCCGCAGCACGTTCTGCGGTTCTGGGAGACGCGGTTCGGCCAGATCCGTCCGGTCAAGCGCGCGGGCGGCCGGCGCTACTACCGCCCCGGCGACGTCGCCCTCGTCGCGGGCATCCGCCACCTGCTCCACGTCCAGCGCTACACGATCGAGGGCGCGCAGCGCGTCCTCAAGGAGAACGGCCTCCGGTTCGTCCAGGCGGTCGGCCGCGGCGAGGCGGTGGCGGCCGCACCGGCGGTGCAGGAAGCCAGCCTCGCGACGGCGCCCGCCGATGCGGACAACATTGGCCGCACCCTCGATGGGGATACCATCGACCGTGACGCCTTGGCCGGCGCGCTGCAGGAGCTGTACGCCTGCCGCGACGCGCTGGCGGCCTTCCGCGCTCCGCCCGAGGCCTGAGCGCCCGGTGATTCGAGCTTAGGCGAACTTTGCGTGTCGATCCGCGTTGATCGGCGCATGAGCGCCACCCGCCGTTCGATGACGCCGACGCAGGAACTCATCGGCCGCGTGATGCGGATCGTGCGGACCTGCCCGGAAGCCGCCTCGGAAGTGCTGGAACTGATGTTTCTCGTCAGCCAGATCGAGGCCGCGACCCACGTCGACCGGGATTACCGCGATGCCCGGCGGGTGGTCAGCCGCCTGCGCAACCCGCTCTGGGAGATGGGACCGGCCGACAGGGCCGCGCTGCTGGCTGCGGCCGAGACGATCCGTCGGGTCTGCGGCCTCGACGAGGGCGACATCCCGGTCACCCCGACGTCGGATGCGGGCGAGCGTGCGCGGGTCGAGCGCAGCCTCGCGACCGCGCTCGAAGGCGAACTCGACGCCGCCCAGATCGCCCGCGTCACCGGCGTCGTGGCGGCCGCGCTCCAGCAATAATCGGCACCGCAGCCGCGTTCCCGGCCCTGGTCGTCGGCCTGCGGCCTCGACGCGCACACGAGGCGTCCCCACATCGACTCGGCCGGCACGTGGCCTCACGGCCCCGGATGCCGCGCCAAAAGACCTTCGGAGACACGCCCGTGAGCGCCTACCTGACCGCCCTTCGTCCTCTCCTCGCGCGCCCTGTCCTCGCGCTCGCCGCCGGCGGCCTGCTCCTCGCCGCGCCCGCCTTCGCGCAGACGACGATCACCAAGAGCGAGACCGTCGCCTCGGGCAAGACCGTGCGGATCGCCATCGTCCCGAACCTGAAGAAGGACTGCTCGGCCGGGCCGATGCCGGAGTTCAAGGTCTCGGGCGCGCCGAAGAACGGTGCCCTGATCACCAAGGTCGGCAAGCAGAAGACTCCCGCGTCCTATCGTTGCCCGAACAAGGATACCGCAGTTCAGGGTCTGTTCTACCAGCCGAAGGTTGGCTACACCGGAGCCGACGAGGTGACGTTCGAGATCAAGAATTCGGACGGCCAAGTTCAGACCCAGAACATCAAAATAACCGTCGAGGCCGCTTCGGCCAAGAAGGATGGCGATGCCAAGAAAGACAGCAGCGATCTCTGATCGCAGGCAGTCGAAAGCTTTACGTGCATATTTTTTCGGCCGGATCGTTCTTCGGGTCCGGCCGAGCCAACGAGGAGAAGCTTGACGGATGCCGCAACTCGGCCCGACAGGTGTTGCATTCGGCACACGCAGCGTCACCGCGTTCGCCGCACTGCGACAAATGCGGGTCTGTCGGTTGCGTTCGCGGCAGGACAGGATGAAGCTGTTGACGGTCTGAGAGGGTTATCGAATGCCAATGCATGCGACCAACGACCTTTTCCAGAGCTTCGCCCGCGGGTACGAAGCGCGCCGCGACACGGAGATGACGCTCTCCGAATTTCTTGAGGCGTGCCGCGACGAGCCGCTGATGTACGCGAGCGCTGCCGAGCGCATCCTCGACGCGATCGGCAAGCCGGAATTCATCGACACGTCGAAGGATGCCCGCCTCGGCCGCATCTTCATGAACCGGACGATCCGGACCTATCCCGCCTTCCACGAATTTTTCGGCATGGAGGAGACGATCGAGCGGATCGTCTCGTTCTTCCGCCACGCCGCGCAGGGACTGGAGGAGCGCAAGCAGATCCTCTACCTGCTCGGCCCGGTCGGCGGCGGCAAGTCTTCGCTGGCCGAGCGCCTCAAGGCGCTGATGGAGGCCCACCCGGTCTACGTGCTGAAGGCCGGCAACGAGGTCTCCCCGGTGTTCGAGAGCCCGCTCGGGCTGTTCGACCCCGAGACCATGGGCGCCGAGATCCAGAGCCGCTACGGCATCCCGCGCCGGCGCCTGACTGGGCTGATGAGCCCCTGGGCGCTGAAGCGCCTCGACGAGTTCGAGGGCGACATCTCGCAGTTCAAGGTGATCAAGGTCCGGCCGTCGCGCCTGCGCCAGATCGCCATCGCCAAGACCGAGCCCGGCGACGAGAACAACCAGGACATCTCCTCGCTGGTCGGCAAGGTCGACATCCGCCGCCTCGAGACGCTGTCGCAGGCGGACCCGGACGCCTACTCGTATTCGGGCGGCCTGAACCGCGCCAACCAGGGCGTCCTCGAGTTCGTCGAGATGTTCAAGGCGCCGATCAAGATGCTGCATCCGCTGCTGACGGCGACGCAGGAGGGCAACTACGTCGGCACCGAGAACATCGGTGCGATCCCCTTCACCGGCATCATCCTGGCGCACTCGAACGAGTCCGAGTGGCAGACCTTCAAGACCAACAAGAACAACGAAGCCTTCATCGACCGCATCTACGTGATCAAGGTGCCCTACTGCCTGCGCGTGCAGGAGGAGCAGCACATCTACGAGAAGCTGATCTCGAGCTCCGAGCTCTCGGAGGCGTCCTGCGCGCCGGGCACGTTCGAGATGCTGTCGCGGTTCTCGGTGCTGTCGCGGCTGCGCGAGCACGCCAACTCCAACGCGTTCTCGAAGATGCGGGTCTACGACGGCGAGTCCCTGCGCGAGGTCGACCCCCGCGCCCGCTCGATGCAGGAATACAAGGATTCGGCCGGCGTCGACGAGGGCATGGACGGGATTTCGACCCGTTTCGCCTTCAAGGTGCTGGCTGCGACCTTCAACCACGACACCACCGAAGTCTCGGCCGACCCGGTCCACCTGATGTATGTTCTGGAGCAGTCACTCCGCCGCGAGCAGCTCCCGCCCGAGACCGAGAAGCGTTACCTCGAATTCATCAAGGGCGAGCTGGCGCCGCGCTACGCCGAGTTCATCGGCCACGAGATTCAGAAGGCCTATCTCGAATCCTACCACGATTACGGGCAGAACCTGTTCGACCGCTACATCGACTATGCGGACGCCTGGATCGAGGACCAGGACTTCAAGGATTCCGAGACCGGCCAGCTGCTCAATCGCGAGCTGCTGAACCAGGAGCTGACGAAGATCGAGAAGCCGGCCGGCATCGCCAACCCGAAGGACTTCCGCAACGAGGTGGTGAAGTTCGCGCTGCGCTCGCGGGCGCAGCATGGCGGCCGCAACCCGTCCTGGACCTCCTACGAGAAGCTGCGCGAGGTCATCGAGCGGCGGATGTTCTCACAGGTCGAGGAACTGTTGCCGGTGATCTCCTTCGGCTCGAAGAAGGACGGCGAGACCGAGAAGAAGCACGGCGAGTTCGTCGATCGGATGGTCGCGCGCGGCTACACCGAGCGGCAGGTGCGCCGCTTGGTCGAGTGGTACATGCGGGTGAAGCAGGCGGGGTGATCCGCCCCCTCGGGGGATGCGATCGGGATCCGCCGTGATTTCGGACGACCGGTCGGCGCGGAAGCGCCGCCGGATCTTGCGGGCGGGGATTTGATCACCGAATGCACATCGTCGACCGTCGATTGAATCCAGGGGGCAAGAGCCTCGCCAACCGGCAGCGCTTCCTCAGGCGGGTCAAGGACGTGGCCCAGCAGGCCGTGCGCGAGTCGGCGCGCGAGAAGGACATCAAGGACCTGGGCAAGGACGGCCGCGTCACCGTGCCGGCCGACGGGGTGCGAGAGCCGCGCTTCTCCCGGCAGCCGGGCACCGGCCTCCAGGACCATATCCTGCCCGGCAACAAGACCTACGTGGAGGGCGACCGCATCGAGCGACCGCCAGGCGGCGGGGGCGGCCGCGGCTCCGGCGAAGGCGGCGACGGCGGCGAAAACAACGAGGACGCCTTCCGCTTCGTCCTGACCCGCGAGGAGTTCCTAGAGCTCTTCCTCGAAGACCTGGAGCTGCCCGACCTCGCCAAGCGCCGGCTCGCCGTGGTCGAGACGGAGGCGCTTCGCCGGGCGGGCTACACGGTGACCGGCTCGCCCGCCAACCTCGCGCTTACCCGGACGCTGCGCAACTCGATGTCGCGGCGCATCGCCCTCAAGCGGCCGAAGCCGGACGAGGTCGCGGCGCTTGAGGCGCGCATCGCCGAACTGCCCGCGGGCGACCCGGCGTTGCCCGGCCTCTCCGAGGCGCTGGCGGCCCTGCTGGAGCGTACGCGGCGCATCCCTTACGTCGACCCGATCGACCTGCGCTACCGCCGCTTCGAGCCCTATCCGCGCCCGGTGGCGCAGGCGGTGATGTTCTGCCTGATGGACGTGTCCGGCTCGATGACCGAGCATATGAAGGACTTGGCCAAACGGTTCTATATCCTGCTGCACATCTTCCTCACGCGCCGCTACCGGCACGTGGAGATCGTGTTCATCCGCCACACCGACCGGGCGACGGAGGTGGACGAGGAGACCTTCTTCGGCTCGCGCGAGACCGGCGGCACGCTGGTCTCCTCGGCACTTTTGGAGATGAAGCGCATCATCGCCGAGCGCTACTCGCCCGACGACTGGAACATCTACGCGGCCCAGGCGTCGGACGGCGACAACGTCTCCTCGGACGGCCCGACCTCGACCGACCTGCTGCGCGCCCACATCCTGCCGGCCTGCCAGCACTTCGCCTACCTCGAGGTGGGCGACGAGAACGGCCCGCGCGCCGGCTTCGTCGAGCACCGCACCACCCTGTGGCGGACCTACGAGGCCATTGCCAAAGCCGGCGGCCCGATCGCGATGCGCAAGGTCAACCACCGCCGCGAGATCTACGCGGTCTTCCGCGACCTGTTCGGCCGCAAGGACGCGCGGGCGGAGGCGGAGGGTTGATGCGCGCCGCGCCGCGTCCGTCCCTCCATCGCTGGCGAGGGGAATGCCCGTCCCGAGCCTATCCGGGACATCGTCCGATCGTTCGGGAGGTTGCATGACACTCGTCGAGGCACGCACGCCCCAGTCCATCTCCGGTGGCGCCAAGCCCCTCTTCACCGGCAACGACTGGGACTTCGACACCATCCGGCGCATCCACGACGCCTGCGAGGTCGAGGCGCGTGCGCTCGGGTTGTCGTGGTATCCGAACCAGATCGAAATCATCACCGCTGAGCAAATGCTCGACGCCTATGCTTCGATCGGTATGCCCTTGTTCTACAAACACTGGTCGTTCGGCAAGCACTTCGCCCAGCACGAATCTGGCTATCGCCGCGGCATGATGGGTCTCGCCTACGAGATCGTCATCAACTCCGATCCGTGCATCTCCTATATCATGGAGGAGAACTCGGCGACGATGCAGACATTGGTTATTGCCCATGCTGCGTTCGGGCATAACCATTTTTTCAAGAACAACTATCTGTTCCGCCAGTGGACCGACGCCGAGGGCATCCTCGATTACCTCGACTTCGCCAAGACCTACATCTCGCGCTGCGAGGAGCGCTACGGGCACCAGGCCGTCGAGCAGGTGCTGGACGCCGCCCACGCGCTGATGAGCCAGGGGGTGCACCGCTACCCGCGCAAGAAGCGGCCGGACCTCGCCTCCGAGCAGCGGCGCGAGCGCGAGCGGGTCGAGCACGGCGAGCAGATCTACAACGACCTGTGGCGCACCCTGCCGGCCAAGGCCGGCGCCGCCCGCCCGGACCTCGCGATCGAGCGGCGCAAGGCGCTGCTCGAGCTGCCGCAGGAGAACATCCTCTACTTCCTGGAGAAGGCGGCGCCGCGCCTGCAGCGCTGGCAGCGCGAGATCCTGCGTATCGTCCGGCTGGTGGCGCAGTACTTCTACCCGCAGCGCCAGACCAAGGTGATGAACGAGGGCTGCGCCACCTATTGCCACTACCGGATCATGAACGCGCTCTCCGAGAAGGGCCTCATCGGCGAGGCGGCCTACCTCGAGTTCCTGCAGTCGCACACCAACGTCATCCGCCAGCCGAACTACGACGACCGGAGCTATAGCGGCCACAACCCCTACGCGATCGGCTTCGCGATGATGCAGGACATCGCCCGCATCGTGGAGCAGCCGACCGCAGAGGACCGGCAATGGTTCCCCGACATCGCCGGCACCGGCGACGGCATGGCGGTGCTGCGCGACTGCTGGGAGAACTACCGCGACGAGAGCTTCATCGCCCAGTTCCTGTCGCCGAAGCTGATGCGGGACATGCGCCTGTTCCACGTGGCCGACGACCCCGACCAGCCGGAACTGCACGTCGCCGCGATCCACGACGAGCGCGGCTACCGCAAGATGCGCCGGTCGTTCGCGCGCCAGTACGACGTGGCATGGCTCGATCCCGACATCGAGGTGGTGGACGTGGACCTCGAGGGCGACCGCCGCCTGATCCTCCACCACAAGGCGCTGAACAAGATCACCCTGCAGAAGGACGACGCCCGCCGCGTGCTGCAGCACCTCGCCGACCTCTGGGGCTACGACGTGGTGCTCAAGGAGATCGAGCCCGGCACCGGCACGGTGCTCGGCGAGCACCACGCGAGCGCACGGCCGATCTTCTTCTGAGATCGCCGACGCGCGAGGCGCAATCCGGTCGGCCGTGAACCGCGGAGTTCCCCTCTCCCCGCGGGCGGGGAGAGGCCCGCACGGACCTCGTCGTCCGTGCGGTAAGCGGAAGCGAAGCCGAAGCGACGGTAAGGGGGAGGTGCCGAGTGAGGCTCCTCCGTTCGCGCCCCCTCACCGTCGGCTGCCGCCTCGCTTTGCCGACGACGAGGTCGGCAAAGCCCTCTCCCCCACCGAAGTCGGACCTGCCCGACCTCGGCAGGCAGGTTCGGATCTCGGGCAAGCCCGAGATCCGTGCGGGGCGAGGGGATGCGCTGCCGCCGTCAGGACGCCCGGAAGTCCAAAGCAGCGCCGTCCCCACGCCTCACGACAGCGCGCGCAAAACTTCCGCCATCGCCGGGCGGGCGCCGACGTCGGCCTGGACGCAGACCCGCTCCAGGTCGCGCAAGCCCGCCGCGTCCGAGAAATCCGCGTCCGACCGGTCCAGCGCTTCCCCGAGCAGCAGCCCGAAGGCGCGGACCTCGATCCGTTGCAGGGCGGCGCCGGCCGGGCCGTCCGGCAGCACCGAGGCGGCGCCGAAATCGCTGAGCGCCGCCGCGCCGGTGGCGGCGTCCCACAGGATGTTGTGGCCGTAGACGTCGCCGTGCAGCAGGCCGCGCGCGTGGAGGTGGGCGAGGCCGGCGGCGACGCCCCGGACGAGGCGCAGCAGCGCCGCCGGCGCGATGCGCAGCGCCGGGTCGTA
>NZ_VRUT01000098.1:0-18642 GCF_008039465.1 Methylobacterium sp. WL120
GCGGCAGGGCGGGCACGGGTTGCGCCGTCGCGGGGCTCGCAGCCGGCGGCGCGCTTTGGGCGGTGGCCGTGCTCAGCGCGGCGGCGAGCGCCAGGGGCGACAGGCCCGCGCGCAGGAAGGCGGCAGAGAACATCACGCAACCCCGTCTCGGCCCCGCGACCGGGCGGTTCCGGGCCGGATCATGCGGGGGCGATGGTTACCGATCCCTTGTGCCCGGCTCAGGCCGGCGCCGGTTCACCGCAGCAGCCAGGTGCCGACGAAGGCGAGGGCGGCCGAGTACACGGCGTAGCCGTCCTCGTCCGTCACCACCACGGTGATGGTCTGGCGCTCGCCGTCGGTCGGGATCTCGTTGACGGCGATGGCGGGCAGCAGGCGCTTGGCCTCGAGGGCGGCGGCCTGCACGTCGTCGCAGTGGGTGCCGACGTCGTCGCGCTGGTGGAAGCCGTCGTGGATGTCGAAGAAGTACCGGGGCACGGGCTCATCACGCGTCGAAGGCGGGAGCGCATCCGTCTCTCATGCGCGGAGCGCCGAAGGTCAGGGCCGCGATGCCCGGATCGTAGACCTCTCGCCCGCGCCGGCAACCGCGCGAGTGTCGCATGCGGGGCGGGGCCTCGCGGACATCGGCGATCTGGATTTGTGCTCTCCAGCATTCGAGCCGACACGAGCTTTGGCGCCCGAGAGATGCGCCTCTTCCCTCCCCCGCAGAGGGGAGAGTCGTCGCACCACTCCGGTGCCGGCGCGGATAGTGAGGACGAAAAATTTGCGGTTTCGTGCTTCGGTGTCCGGCGATCGTCCGGAACCCGCAAGGAGCTGTGCCATCCCGAGCCCCACCGCCCCGGTCCCGCCGGCGATGCCCTACCTGCCGCAGCTCGACGGGGTGCGGGCGCTCGCGATCGGCATCGTCTACGTCGCCCATTGCGGGCTCAGCCACGTCGTGCCGGGGGGCTTCGGCGTCACGGTGTTCTTCTTCCTGTCGGGCTACCTCATCACCACCCTGCTGCGGATCGAGCGGGGGGTGAGCGGGACGGTGTCGCTGAAGGCGTTCTACCTGCGCCGGGCCTTGCGCATCCTGCCGCCGATGTATCTGGCGCTGGCGTTCTCCGGCCTGCTCTACGGGCTCGGCCTGCTCGACTGGATGCGCGTCGACGCGGTGGCGGTGCTCGGGCAGGCGACGTTCCTGACGAACTACCCCGACCTCCTCGGCACCGAGCAGGTGCTGCCGGTGCCGCTGTGGAGCCTCGCGATCGAGGAGCACTTCTACCTGCTGTTTCCGCTGGCCTACCTGCTGTGGCTCGGGCGCCTGTCGCCGCGTCGGGCGGCCCTGGCATGCCTGGCGCTGTGCGGCGGCGTGCTGGCCATCCGCTGCCTCAACGTGTGGCGGCTCGCCGATTACAGCCTGAACTACTCCTGGACCCACACCCGCATCGACGCGATCCTGTTCGGCTGCTGCCTCGGCCTGTGGAACAACCCGGTGATCCCGGCCGACCGCGCCTGGCGGCCGAAACCCCGGCACGTCGCGGCGGCGGGCGCGGTGATCCTCGCCACCCTCGCGGTGCGGAACCCCGCCTTCCGCGAGACCCTGCGCTACACGCTGCAGAGCGCGGCGCTGTTCGTGCCGTTCTCGGCCGCCTTGCAGGGCCGCGGATGGGTGGTGCGGGCGCTCGGCTCCGCACCGATGCGCCGGCTCGGGCTCTACTCCTACAGCTTCTACCTCCTGCACCCGACGATGATCGCGCTGCTGCTGCACCTGCGGCCGGGCTCGGGGTCCCTCGTACTGATCGTCGCCGGCCTCGTGCCGACCCTGGCCCTGTGCGCGCTGATGCAGGCCTGGGTGGAGCGCCCCTGCGCCCGGCTGCGGCGGCGCCTGCTCGACCCGTCCGGCCGGCCGCCGGAACCGAGCCTCGCCGACCCGGAGCGGCGGGCGGCCTGAACCGCGACGCATGAACCGTAGGACATGGGCGACGTTGCTCCGGGACCCCAAAGGAGCCGCCGATGCGCCGCCTGATCTTGAGCTGCCTGCCGACCTGTCTGCTCCTCGCCGCCGGCCCCGCCGAGGCCCAGCGCGTCGACACTACGACGCTCACCTGCGCCCAGGCCCGCGGCGCCGTCGCCCGCGCCGGCGGCATCGTGCTCGGCACCGGCGGCCCGACCTACGACCGCTTCGTGCGCGACCGCAGCTTCTGCGAGGCGACGGAGGTCACGCGCACCGCCACCGCGCCGACGCGCACCGACCCGAAATGCTTCGTCGGCTACACGTGCATCGAGCCGGGCTACGACGACTGGTTCGGAGACCGCTGACCCGCAGCCCGTCTCACTGCAGCCCGTCTCAATGGAAGAACGGCAGGGCGTGCGGGGCGAGATAGCCGAAGGCGAGCAGCACCGCGCCGGCCGCGCCGAGCAGGCCGCCGGCGAAGACCAGGGCGACGATGCCGGTGATCACCTCGGCCGAGGCCAGCACGATGCCGATCTGGAAGGCGGCCGAGGCCAGCTCGTAATGGTGGTAGCGCAACAGGGACAGGTCGCGGTGGTTCTGCGCGGTCTTGGCTTTCTCGGCGAGCTCCTTGCGGCCCTCGTCGGTGGCGGGCTCGGAATCCCAGCGCGCCATGGTCTTGGCCCACTCGGCGCGCTTGGCCGCGATCGCGTCCTGGTTCGGCCCCGGCGGCACCAGGGCCACCGCCTCGTCGGCGGTCTTGAGCACCGTGGCGCGGATGGTCCGCGCCTGGAAGAACGCCCACTGGTTGGCCGCCTCGACGTTGGCGCCGATCGCGTCGGTCTGCGCCGCCTTGCCCAGCGTCTCGCTGAAGGCGAGGAACAGCGCCAGCACCGAGATCAGCAGCGCGACGCGCTTGTTCGACCCACCACCCGCTCCGTGACCACCCGACATCCGCCCAAAGCTCCCCGTTGATTCGTGCGGGCGCAGTCACAGCGCATCCGGCCTGCGGATGCAACGCGGCCGAGCTTCTAGGTTGATCCGCCGGCACCGCCTATGGTCCGGCGCGGCCCGATTCGCGGCCCGCGATAATCGTCTTCGGAGGACGCGTGATGCGCATCGCCACCCTCGCTCTCTTGACCTTCGCCCTCGGTTTCTCCGGGCCCGCCTGCGCCCAGGCGCCCGCCCCGGCGAAGCCGGTGCCCCAGGTCACCGTCGATCCGGCGCGGCTGGCGGCGGCGAAGGCGGTCGTCGCCCGCGCCCAGGGCGATCGCGACACCACGCTGCAGGCGATGACGGCGCCGATGACCGCGATGGTCCAGCAGATGGGGCTCAAGCAGCCCGATCGGGCCAAGGTCATGGTGCAGGAGGTGATCATGCCGATCCTGTCGGCGCATTACGACGAGCTGCTCAACCTGCAGGCGCTGTCGTTCGCGGCGGTCCTGTCGAAGGAGGACCTTGAGGCGATCGCCGTGTTCTACGACACGCCGGCCGGCCGCAACATGGCCAAGGCGCAGCCGCAGCTGGCCCAGGCGCAGCTGACGGGCATGCAGCACTGGATCGGCAGCCTGGCCGGCGAGATGCAGACGAAGCTCCAGGCCACCGCCGAGGCGCATGGCTGGGCGCCGGGCGGAAATCGGCCGAAGCCGAACTGAGCCCTGAGGGCTTCGCGCGGGCGCGGCCTACTCGGCGGCCTGCGCGAACACCGTGCCGGCGCGCGGCAGGTCGAGGGTGTCCCAGGTCTCGACGAGCGCCGCGGTCAGCGTGGCGATGCGGGCATCGTCGTGGAACGGCGAGGGGGTGATGCGCAGGCGCTCGGTGCCGCGCGGCACCGTCGGGTAGTTGATCGGCTGGATGTAGATGGCGTGGCGCTCGAGCAGGTGGTCGGCCGCCGCCTTGCACAGCTCGGCGTCGCCGACCATCACCGGCACGATGTGGGTCTCGGTGGCGAGCACCGGCAGGCCGGCTTCCTCCAGCGCACGCTTGGTCGCGGCGGCCTGGCGCTGGTGCGCCTCGCGCTCCCCGTTCGAGCGCTTGAGATAGCGCACCGAGGCCCGCGCCGCGGCCGCGATCGCCGGCGGAATCGCCGTGGTGAAGATGAAGCCCGGGGCGAAGCTGCGCACCGCGTCGCAGAGGGCGGACGAGCCGGTGATGTAACCACCGACGCACCCGAACCCCTTGGCGAGCGTGCCCTCGATCACGTCGACGCGGTGCATCACGCCCTGGCGCTCGGCCATGCCGCCGCCGCGCGGCCCGTAGAGGCCGACCGCGTGGACCTCGTCGAGGTAGGTCATCGCGCCGTATTTTTCGGCGAGGTCGCAGATCGCGCCGATCGGCGCCACGTCCCCGTCCATCGAGTAGACGCTCTCGAAGGCGATCAGCACGTTGCGGCCGGCGGCCGCGATCAGCAGCTCTTCCAGGTGCGCGACGTCGTTGTGGCGGAAGATCCGCTTCTCGCAGCCTGCGTGGCGCACGCCCTCGATCATCGAGTTGTGGTTGAACGCGTCCGACAGGATCAGGCAGTCGGGGATCAGCTTGGCGATCGTGGAGATGCCGGCCTGGTTCGAGACGTAGCCCGAGGTGAAGACGAGGCCGGCCTCCTTGCCGTGCAGGTCGGCGAGCTCGCGCTCGAGGTCGACCAGCGGCGAGTTGTTGCCGGCGATGTTGCGGGTGCCGCCGGCGCCGACGCCGCAGCGCTTGGCCGTGTCGGTGAGCGCCGCCACCACCTCCGGGTGCTGGCCCATGCCAAGGTAGTCGTTCGAGCACCACACGGTGATCTCGGAGGTCGCCCCGTCGGGCCGCCGCCAGTTCGCGATCGGGAAGCGCCCGGCGATCCGCTCGATGTCGGCGAAGACCCGGTAGCGGCGCTCGCCGTGCAGGCGCGCCAGCGCGCCCTGGAAATGCGCCTCGTAGTCGTTGCCGCGAACCGGACCCTGCGCGTGCGCGTGGGCTGGGGAGGAGGCAGGCCGGGTCTCGGGCATGGATATCCTTGGGGCTGGCCGGCGTCGGACGCGAGGTCGTCGCGGCTGGCCTTGTTCGGATGCCGAGGGCGCGCCTGCGGACCCTGAGAGGCCCGGCGCACCCGATCGCGCATCGGGTGAATGAGGAATCCGGCGGCCTCGCGTGGCGCCGCCGGACAGGAAGATACAGCCGGATCTAGAATTGGTTCAAGGTGACGAGGCGTCATCCCTGCCTTGCAGGGCGTCGGGATGCGTCCGGCCCCGCTGCGTGTGCGGATTGTGAGGTGCCCGACGACGACTTAGGAGTCGAAGGCGACGATGGGTCGCGTGAACCTGGACGACGTCGCTTGAAGCCATGACGACGAAGAACGACGAAGCCCGCGCCGAGCGCCTCAAGGCGGCGCTCCGCGAAAACCTGCGGCGACGGAAGGGGCAGGTCCGCAGCCGCGGCGAGGCGGCGGAGCGCGACGACTCGGCTGCGGACGCTGCGCGGCCGGACGAACCGGACGGGCCGGCTTCCGAGGCGCCGTCAACCTGACGACAGGTCGCCGAGCCGCGCAACGATCGCGTCCGGACGCCGACCGCGCCCGCGTCGCGGCAGCGGACGGATCCACACCCGTCGACGTCCTGCGAGCCGCCCGGCATGCAACCCCGGACCGGCCAGCGCAAGCGTCGGTCCCCTTTCGGACAAAACTCGCCTATAGGCTGCGCGCAAGCATGGGCGGCGAGCGCCCTGAGGGGCAAGGCCGGCGGCGCGCGGAACGAGGCGCGGCGCGTGAGGATCACGAGACCATGGACCGCATCCACATCACCGGCGGCGTGCCGCTCAACGGCACGATCCCGATCTCGGGGGCGAAGAACGCCGCCCTGCCGCTGATGATCGCGAGCCTGCTCACCGGCGACACCCTGGAGCTCGCCAACGTGCCGCGGCTCGCCGACATCGCCGCGCTGACCCGCATCCTCGGCAACCACGGCGTCGATCACATGGTGGTCGGCAAGCGCCCGGGGCAGACCACCGAGACCGGCCAGACCATCCGGCTCACGGCGTCGAACGTCATCGACACAACGGCGCCCTACGAGCTGGTCTCGACCATGCGCGCGAGCTTCTGGGTGGTCGCGCCGCTGCTCGCCCGCTTCGGCGAGGCCAAGGTCTCGTTGCCGGGCGGCTGCGCCATCGGCACCCGGCCCGTGGACCTCCTGATCATGGCGCTGGAAAAGCTCGGCGCGCAGATCGAGATCGATGCCGGCTACGTCGTCGCGCGTACGAAAAACGGCCTGCGCGGCGCCGAGATCGACTTCCCGAAGGTCACCGTCGGCGGCACCCACGTGGCGCTGATGGCGGCCTCGCTCGCCTACGGCACCACGGTGATCTCCAACGCCGCCCGCGAGCCGGAGGTGGTGGATCTGGTCGACTGCCTGATCAAGATGGGCGCCCGCATCCAGGGCGCCGGCACGCCCCGCATCGTGATCGAGGGCGTCGCCCGCATGAACGGCGCCCGCCACGAGGTGCTGCCCGACCGGATCGAGACCGGCACCTACGCCATGGCGGTGGCGATGACCGGCGGCGACGTGGTGCTGGAGAACACCCGCGCCGACCTGCTGCACTCGGCCCTCGACATCCTCTCGACCACCGGCGCCGAGATCACCCAGGTTCCCGGCGGCATCCGTGTCCGGCGCAACGGCGGCGGGATCGCGGCGGTGGACGTGACCACCGACCCGTTCCCGGGCTTCCCCACCGACCTGCAGGCGCAGTTCATGGCGCTGATGACGCTGGCCAACGGCCAGTCGCAGATCCGCGAGACCATCTTCGAAAACCGCTTCATGCACGTGCAGGAGCTGGCCCGCCTCGGCGCGAAGATCCGCCTCGAGGGGGATCTGGCCATCGTCGAGGGCGTGGAGCGCCTCAAGGGCGCGCCCGTGATGGCGACGGACCTGCGCGCCTCGGTGTCGCTGGTGATCGCGGGGCTGGCGGCCGAGGGCGAGACCCAGATCAACCGGGTCTACCACCTCGACCGCGGCTTCGAAGCCCTGGAGGCCAAGCTCGCCCGCTGCGGCGCGCGGATCGAGCGCGTGCGGGCCTGAGGCCCGAAAGCCCGAGCCTCGGCCGGGCCGCAATCGGAGCGGTGCGGGGCCGGCCGATCGCGGGCAGTGCCGGTTGGGCGTGCTTCTGAATTTGCGAGACGAGAATCGATCGACGTCAATCGGTTTCACGAGCCGTCAGGAAAGAAGACAGATTTTATTCTTATCATCATCGTGCGTCAGGCGTATTGCTTGGACGATAAGCTTCGGTCTCCGGCAAGAAATTTTAACGCATACCTGCGACAAGATCTGGCTCAAGCTCTTCGAGCATCTTCGAGACGGATCGATGTCGGTATTCTCACGCCTCGAGGCACGCCTGCCCGCCATGACCATCGGGCTCGCTCTCCTGAGCGCCACGGCGATGGGCGGGTACAGCTGGTACTCGGCCCGGGCCGGGCTGGTGGATGCGGCACGCGAGCGGCTGCAACTCGCCGCCGACGCGCGGCGCGACGGGGTCGAGCTGGTCGCCGACCGCATGCAGGCCGACTTCCTCACGGTGGCGGCGCACCCGCAGGTGGTGTCGAACGTCGCCGACCTGATCGAGACGCTCGATCCCGCGAAGCCCGACTATGCCGGCCTCCTCGCCGCCTTCCGGGCGCCCGAGACGGCCGCGGCCCGCATCGCGCTCGACGGCACCGCGACCAACACGATGTACGGGCGGCGGCACGCGAAGGTGCAGGAGGTCGGCCGCAAGCTTCTGGCGCAGGCGGGCTACGCCGACCTGCTGGTGCTCGATGAGGGCGGGCGCGTCGTCTACACCACCACCAAGGGCGAGGACTTCGCCCGTCCGGTCTCCGATCCGGCGCTGCGGGGAACGGGGCTCGCGCGGCTATTCGAGCGCCTCAGGGCGGCCGATCCCGAAGCCGCCCTGTTCGAGGACTTCGCGGCCTATCCGGTCGACGCCGGGCCATCCGCCTTCATCGGCCGCGCGGTGACGAAGCGCGCCAACGTCGCCATGGGGACGGCGCAGGCGGCCGAGCGCATCGGCTACGTCGTGATGCGGGTCGGGCCGGCCCTGTTCGACCGCACCCTGTCGAAGCGCACCGGCCTCGGCGAGACCGGGCAGATGCTCTCGGCCGGCGCCGACGGCCTGCTGCGCACCCAGCCGCCGCTCAACCCGGACGCGAAGGCCGGCAGCCCCCTGGGCGCGCTCGGGATCGCCCCGAGCCGCCTCGCGGAGGGGCGGCCGTTCGACTTCGAGGCCCCGGAAGGCCGGCGCCTGGTGGCGTCCTCCGTCGTCTCGGTGCTCGGGGCGCCCTGGACGGTGATCGCCGAGCAGAGCTTCGGCGAGGCGATCGGCGCCGTCTCGACCCTGTCGCGCACGCTCTCCCTGGTCGGGCTCGGGGTGCTTGCCGGCACCGCCGTCCTCGGCCTGCTGCTGGCCCGATCGATCGTGCGGCCGCTCGGCGCGCTCACCGCGGCGCTCAAGGCCCTGGCCGCCCGGCAGGCGCTGGAGCAGGTGCCCGGCAGCACCCGGCGCGACGAGATCGGCGACATCGCCCGGGCCGTGGTGACCATCCGCGACGTCTCCCTCGAGGAGGCCGCGGCGCAGCTGAAGACGACCGAGGCCACCCGCCTGCGCGAGGAGCAGGCGCGCCGCGCCCTCCTGCGCGACCTCGCCGAACGCTTCGAGCGCTCGGTCGGTGGCATCGTCGCGCGGGTCGCCGGCTCGGTGGCCGGGCTGCAGGCCGCCTCGGGCGGCATGCGCGACGCGGTCGAGGGCACCTCGCAACGGTCGAGCAGCGTCGCGACCACCGCCAACGAGACCGCCCAGAACGTCAACACCGTCGCCGCGGCGGCCGAGGAGCTCGGGGCCACGGTCCAGGAGATCGGGCGGCAGGTCGAGCAGGCGGCGGAGATGTCGGACGGCGCGGTGCGCGAGGCGACGCGGACGCAGACCGCCATGGACGCGCTGGCCGCGGCCGCGACCCGGATCGGCGACGTCGTCGGCCTGGTCTCGACCATCGCCGGCCAGACCAACCTGCTGGCGCTCAACGCCACGATCGAGGCGGCGCGCGCCGGGGAGGCGGGCCGCGGCTTCGCGGTGGTGGCGGCGGAGGTGAAGGACTTGGCTTCGCAGACGGCCCGGGCGACGGGTGAGATCGGCCAGCAGATCGCCTCGATCCAGGCAGCCGCGGGCGAAGCCTCCGAGGCGATCCATGCGATCGCCGGGCGGATCGAGGCGATGAACCGGGTGTCGACCAGCATCGCCGCCGCGGTGGAGGAGCAGGGCGTCACGACCCAGGAGATCGTGCGCAACATGGGCGAGGCTTCGGCCGGGACCAGCGCGATGACGGCGGACATCGCCGCGGTCGCCAGCGCCGCGAACGCAGCCGGCAGCGAGGTCGCGGCGGTGCTGCTCGCCTCGGACGCGCTGGCCGGCCAATCGGAGGAACTGCGCGCCGAGGTCGGCAGCTTCCTGGCGGGCGTCCGCGCCGCCTGAGCGGCGCGGGTCGTTCGGCGGCTCGGCCCTGGGGGCCGGCGCGCTCCCGACCGAAGGCGGGGATCGGGGAGGGATCATGCTCTCCGAGCTCGCCCAGGACAGCAGCTCGCCCAGGACGCTCGCACCAGCCCGCGCGGTTCGCGGCGCCGAGGGCCTAAAACACGAAGGGCCGCCCGACCCGATGGCTGGACGGCCCCCCGCAAGGCGGGATCGCGGCGATCAGCGGCCGATGGCGCCGCGCTTGAAGCCGAAGCCCGGGACCTCGCAGCCGCAGGACGAGTTGAACGGCGCCGGGCGGGTCACGCAGTTGCCGCGGGCGGTGACGCAGATGCTGCCGCCGCGGCCGCCGCCGCGGAAGTCGTCGCGGTCGCGGCGGCGCTCGTAGCGGTCCTCCTCGTAGTCGCGACGGCGCGGGCGGTCTTCGTCGTAGCCGCGGTCGAACCGGCGCGGGCCGCCGTACTCGTTGCCGTAATACTGGGCGCTGGCCCCGGTCGCGCCGAGGGTCGTCCCGAGGGTCAGGGCGGCGATGGCCGCGAGGGTGTAGCGCTTGATGGTCATGGGATGTGTCCGTCTCCGGTCCGAGATCGACGTGGGGTCTACGATTGGCTGCCTGAACGGCGGCTGAGGCCGGCGCAACAGCTGTCCGCGGCCCGGCCTCGACGCTCAACGCGCCAGACTGCGCATCGGCCGTCCCGATCCTCCGGTATGGTGGATGCGAGGCACCGGACACCATCCGCCGCGGCCCGTGCGACCCGGCTGCGGTTGCCGGAAGCGGCCGGCCTCGCTACTGACGCGGGCGAAATGTTTCCCGTGAAACCCTCTCCGGAGCGGCCCGCCGACATGGAGCTTCTCAAGCTCGCCGCCCTCGACGCCGAGGACCTCACCGTGATCTCGGCGCACCTGCAGGATGCGGTGCTGAACGTCGCCGACCTCACGTTCCTAGCCGCCGAGCACCGCTTCGTGCTCGCGCTGCGCCGGTTCGATTGGCAGAGCCCGGAGACGCCGCGGCGACGGCTCGCCGGCCTGCATTTCGAGCGCGTGCTCGGGGTCCGCACCCGCGGCCTGACGCCGGGGGAAGCGCCCTTGAGCCTGCTCGCGATCACCTTCGAGGAGACCGAGGCACCCTCGGGCCTGGTCACGCTGCTGTTCTCGGGCCAGGCCGCGATCCGCCTCGAGGTCGAGTGCATCGAGGTGCGGATGAAGGACCTCGGCCCGGTCTGGGAGGCCGAGAGCCGTCCGGGCCACGCGGCGCCCGCGCCCGGTCCGTCGGCTTGAGCCGTCGCGCCCCACACCATCAAGAGAAGCACGCGCCGATGATCCGCCTCGATAGCAGCGACCCGACCTTCGCGGAGGATTTCGCCCGGCTGCTCACGGTCAAGCGCGAGATCTCGGAGGACGTGGACGAGACCGTGCGCGGCATCATCGCCGGCGTGGTGAAGGGCGGCGACACCGCGCTCGTCGACTACACCCGTCAATTCGATCGGCTCGGCGAGGGCTTCACCGCGTCCGCCTTGCGGGTCACCGAGGATGAGATCGCCGCGGCGCTCCAGGCCTGCCCGCCCGAGGCGCTGGAGGCTTTGCGCTTCGCCGCTGCCCGGATCGAGGCGTTCCATGCGGGCCAAGTCCCCGGCGACCGGATGGAGACCGACGCCCTCGGCGTCACCTCGGGCTGGCGCTGGACCGCGCTGGAATCGGTGGGGCTCTACGTGCCCGGCGGCACGGCGAGCTACCCGTCCTCGGTGCTGATGAACGCGATCCCAGCGCGCGTCGCCGGCGTGCCGCGGATCGTCATGGTCGTGCCGATGCCCGACGGGCAGTCGAACCCGTTGGTGCTCGCCGCCGCGCACCTGTCGGGCGTGCACGAGGTCTACCGCGTCGGCGGGGCGCAGGCGGTGGCTGCGCTGGCTTACGGCACCGAGACGATCGCCCCGGTCGCCAAGGTCGTCGGCCCCGGCAACGCCTACGTCGCGGCGGCCAAGCGCCGGGTGTTCGGGCAGGTCGGCATCGACATGATCGCCGGCCCCTCCGAGGTGCTGATCCTGGCAGACGGCCACGCCAACCCCGATTGGATCGCCGCCGACCTCCTGGCCCAGGCCGAGCACGATGTGGCGGCCCAGTCGATCCTGATGACCGACAGCGCGGAACTCGCCGAGGCCGCGGAGGCCGCCGTCGAGCGGGCGCTGACCACCCTGCCGCGCCAGGAGATCGCGCGGGCGAGCTGGCGCGACTACGGCGCGATCGTCCGGGTGAGGCACTTCGACGAGGCGGTGCCCCTGGTCGATCGCCTCGCGCCCGAGCACCTGGAGATCGAGACGCAGGACGCCGAGGCGCTGTCCAAGAAGATCCGCAACGCCGGGGCGATCTTCCTCGGCTCCCACACGCCCGAGGCCATCGGCGACTACGTCGGCGGCCCCAACCACGTGCTGCCGACGGCGCGCTCTGCGCGGTTCTCCTCGGGCCTCGGCGTCCTCGACTTCATGAAGCGCACCACGATCCTCGTCTGCACGCCGGAGAGCTTGCGGGCGCTCGGCCCCGCGGCGATAACGCTGGGCCGGTCGGAGGGCCTCGAGGGGCATGCCCGCTCCGTCGCGATCCGGCTGAACCTGTAGGGGCATGCGCACGATGTCGGAGGCCAAGGGGACTGAGACGCAGGCTGAGAAGCCGGCCGGGAAGGGCACGGACCGCCTGGTCTCGGTGGCGCTCGACGAGGACTCGATCGGCCGCGGCAACCCCGACCAGGAGCACGAGCGCGCCATCGCGATCTTCGACATCATCGAGGACAACCACTTCGCCATCCCCGGTCGCACCGGCCCCCACGCGCTCCACCTCGGGCTCGTGGAGAACAAGCTCTCCTTCGCGATCCAGTCGCCGTCGGGCGAGCCGGTGATGACCCACCTGCTGTCGCTGACGCCTTTCCGCCGGGTGATCCGCGACTACGAGATGATCTGCGAGAGCTACTACAACGCCATCCGCACCGCCTCGCCGACGCAGATCGAGGCGATCGACATGGGCCGGCGCGGCCTGCACAACGAGGCCTCGGAGACCTTGAAGGAGCGGCTCTCCGGCAAGGTCGACCTCGACCACGACACCGCGCGGCGGCTGTTCACCCTGATCTTCGCCTTGCACTGGAAGGGCTGAGGTGGCGTTGCGCCGCCCCGAGCGCGCTCCGCCGAAGTGGGCACCGGTTCGGCGTCAGAGCGCGCGGCATCGCGGAGTCTCGGCATCGCTTCCGATCGCGACGCGATCGGAAGCGATGCCGGGTCCGCACCGACGCTGAAAGCCCACGCGCGATGGACGTCCTCGTCCCGCCTCAGCCCGGCGACCTCGTCGTGCCGCGCAAGCGCCGGGTGCAATCGGTGCTGTTCATGTGCAACTTCAACGCCGTGCGCTCCCCCGCGGCGGAGGTGATCGCGCGCCACTACTTCGGCAAGTCGGTCTACGTGCAATCGGCCGGCGTGCGCTCGGGCGAGCCGGTCGACCCGTTCATGGTCGCGGCGCTGGACGAGATCGGCATCGACGCCAAGAAGCACCGGCCGCGCACCGTCGAGGAGCTCGACGAGTGGGAGGGGCTGAACTTCGACCTGATCGTGACGCTCGCCCCCGAGGCCCACCACAAGGCGCTGGCCCTCACCCATACGCTCGCCGCCGACGTCGAGTACTGGCAGACGGCCGACCCGACCATCCTCCAGGACGCCTCGCGCGACCAACGCATGGACGCCTATCGCGACGTCCGCGACGGGCTGACCTACCGGATCAAGATGCGGCTGAAGGGGTAGGGGACGCGGGGCGCTGGTTTCCTTCCCTCCTCGCAGAAGGGGGAGGGGGACGCGGCTCCGCGTGCCCTCAGGCCTCGATCCGGCGCATCCCCGTCACCGCGCCATAGCTGTTGGCCTCGATCCGCGCGGCCGCCTGGCGCAGGGGCTCGATCGCCACCGCCATGTGGTGGCCGTTGGCGTGGAGCAGCGTGTCGGCGTCGAGCATCAGGCCGGTATGGCCGCGCCAGTCGACGAAGTCGCCGCGGCGTAAGCCCTCGAAGGCGAGCGGCAGGGGCCAGCCGACGGCGCGGGCCTGCTGGTCGGCGTCGCGCGGGCAGGGGAGGCCGGCAAGATCCAGGCAGAGCTGGACCAGCCCCGAGCAGTCGAGGCCGAGGCTGGTGCGCCCGCCCCAGAGGTATGGGGTGCCGACGAGCCGTTCGGCGGTGCCGGCATAGTCCGGCGTCGTCCGGTCGAGCGGCGCGCAATGGGCCGAAAACACGAAGGCGTCGCCGACCCGCACGAAGTCGCCCTCCGTCCCCGCGACCGCGATCCGCGCGCCGAGGCTCAGATGGCCGAGCGCCGGGCGCTTCATGTCGGGGGCGGGGTAGAGGAAGCTGCGCAGCGCCGTCACTCGGTGGGTCGGGGCCGGGTCGGCCGGGCCGAGGCTCGCCGCGGGCAGGTAGCCGACATAGCCGTCGCGCACGAGCTGGACCCAGGCGAACCCGTCGCGAACCTCGTACAAGGTCACCGCGTCGCCCATCACCGCCTCCGTCTCGAGGCCGGCTTCCGCACGCGGCGTCCGGCGCAAGGGGGCCGCCGGGATCACGACCTGCCGTGGCTCACCGGCGACGAAGCGTGCCGCCTCAACTGTGCCGCGTAGGCGGATGTCGGCGAGATCCGGCCGAGCCGGCGTTGTCCGCGGGTCGTGGGTCAGGGTTTCGCTACGCGACATGACGGCTCGGGTTTTCAGGCGGTTCGAGCTTGCATGATCGGCTTCCGCCGTGACCGAACCACGCCTGTGCCGATCGCCCATGCTGCGCCATTTCGACGCAGTACTGTGACGCGCGAGGTGGCAATTGCATCATGAATGCGCTGACGCCGTCGAAGACAGATGAGCGGCCTGCCTGTCCATTCGGCACCCTCGGTCCATGCAGGGGCCGACCGCGCCGGCCGCGTTTTGATGCAGTGCACAATGGCCTCGAATCGGGTAGGGTCCGAGGATGACGAGCGCGAGCCCAGCCGTGAAGAAGTCGAAGAAGAGCTTTGCCGACCTGCCGCCGATCCGGGTCCGCCGCGAGCCGCCGACCATCGTCGAGGCGGTGATCGCCGCGCAGGACCTGTCCGACGACCTGGAGCAGCAGATCGAGATCGCCGCCGGGCTGATCGGCCTGCCCGCGGACGAGGTCCGCCCGCACGTCGTGGCGGCGGTGAAGGCCAAGCCGGAGCGGATGCCGGAGCGCATCATCGCCCAGGCCGGCCCGAGCCGCGCGCCCCGTACCGTCATCGTCGAGCGCCGCACCCGGCCGCCGGTGATCGTCGAGCGCCGCACCCGCCCCCTCGACCCGCGGCGCTGAGGCTGCCCCGCGGATCGTTTTCCAGGCTCTGTGCTACCAGGCAAGGGTTTCGCCGCGGTAGTCGAGGTAGACCGTGCCGGGCTGGCCGAGCCGGGCCTCGATGACGTCGGCCATGCCGCCGACGCTGGTCGCCACGTCGATGTCCGCCTCGGCGCCCCCCATCTCGGTCCGCACCCAGCCCGGATGCATCAGAACCACGCTCAAGGCCTCCGCCTGGTGGCGGATCGCGAAGCTACGCACCAAGGTGTTCAGCGCCGCCTTGCTGGCGCGGTAGTTCTCCCAGCCGCCCGAGGTGTTGAGCCCGACGCTGCCGAGGATCGAACTCATGAACACCAGGCTGCCGCCGGGCGCGAGGCGGTCGCGGAAGGTCTCCGCGAAGCGCACTGGGCTGATCGCGTTGGTGAGGTAGACCTGCGCCGCGACCTGCCGCGGCACCGCGTGCAGCGGATCGTGCGCTTGCGTCGCGACGCCGGCGACCACGAACACCAGATCGAAGGTCTGCGATGCGAGCCGGTCGTGCAGGCCTGAGACCGCCGCGTCGTCGTCGATGTCGGCCGTCTCGATCGTCAGCGCCTCGGATTTCAGGGCGGCGAGCCCCGGCGATGCGTTGCGCTGGGTCGCGGTGACGCGCCAGCCGCGCGCCAGGAAGGTCTCGACGAGCCCGAGACCGAGGCCGCGCGAGGCCCCGACGATGAGCGCGTTCTTGGCCGACGGATGGTTGGCTGCTGCCATGGGATGTCTCCGTGGGGACCGGGTCCGAGGTACGACCCGTGCCGAGAGAATTGGCGTCGTTGCGGCCGGGCGACAGACCCCGGTTCAGCGGCAGCGTGTGCCGGCGCACCGATTCCGGGGCGCGGTTCCAGGTCGAGCCCGCATCGCGAGGAACTCCAAGCGGCGAGCAATTTGCTGCAGATCTCCTGGTTCGTATGTGAGGGCACCGGCTCGAATCGCGTGAGCGGGCCGCTCGATGCCGGAGAGAGCCATGACCCTGCAGGATGTCCTCGTCCCGACCTACCTTCAGATGCTGGAGGCGCTGTCGGCCTGGCTCGGCAAAGCCGAGACGCAGCAGCCGGAGGGCGCCGAGACGCTGCCTGCAGAGCGCTTGGCAAACGACATGTTCCCGCTGTCGACGCAGGTCCGTTTCGCCTGCGTGCAGGCTCATGAAGGCGTCGCCCGATTGCGCGGCGAGCCGCTTCCGCCGGCGGTCGAAGTCCTGATCGACGAGGGTCGGAATGCGGGCGACCGTCCCGGCTCGATCGCGGAGGCGCGGGAGAGGATCGCCGAAACGGTGGAGGCCGTGCGGGGCACCGCCGTTGCCATGCCGACCATCGACCCGGCGACGCCGATCGCCCACACGCTGCCGCAGGGCTTGGTGTTCGACCTCACGGCCGAGCAGTACGTGCGCGACTGGGCGCTGCCGCAGTTCTATTTTCACGTGATGGCGGCCTACGCGATCCTGCGCGCAAGCGGCGTCGAGCTCGGCAAGGCCGATTACGTCGCCCACATGTTCGCGTATCTGCGCCCGGGCACGCCGCCCGCCCCATAGGCGCCCGCTCAATCCCCCGTCTGCACCGCCCAGGTGGCATGGCGGATGCCGGGTTGGGTCGCCAGCGCCGCCACCACCGCGTCGAGGTCCTTGGCCGCCACCGCGCTGGCGATGAGGGTCGCGACCACGTCCACCGCCGCGTCGCCGCGCTCCTCCACCGCGACGCCGCCGACCGGGTAGCCCGCCGCCTCGAGCCGCTCGACCAGCATGTCCTGCGCCGGGCCGGCCGCACCGGGGGCGGTGGTGACCTGGACCTCGTAGGTCGCCTCCGTGGCACTCTCGTCGATCGGGAAGCGGTTGATCGCGTTGACGAGCGGGCGCAGCAGGGTGTTGCAGGCCAGGACGGCGATGGCGACGAACAGCGCCTCCAGCGGCAGGTCGGCCCCGGCGAAGGCGCCGACTGCGGCCGAGCACCACAGGGTCGCTGCCGTGTTGAGGCCGCGGACGTTCATGCCCTCCTTCATGATCACGCCGGCGCCGAGGAAGCCGATGCCGGAGATCACGTAGGCGACGGTGCGGGTGGCGCCCTCGGCCCCCGTCAGCCGCATGCCGAGATCGACGAAGGCGGCGGCCCCCACCGCCACCAGCACCGCCGTGCGCAGCCCGGCGGTGCGCTGGCGGTACTGACGCTCGGCGCCGATCAGGGTGCCGAGCACGAAGGCGACGACCAGGCTGATCGCCGAGTTGACCGGTTCGGGGAGGGGCGTGGACAGAAGGACCATCTGGTCTCCTAGACGGACGCGCATGACGCTTCCGTGACGATCTCCGCTACCACCGCAGGTCGCGGCGGGATTGACGGGTGCCCCGGGCAGCGGGCACACCGGCCTGGCTCATGGATCGCTCAAGAATCCAGGTGCCGCGGCCACGTCCGCGGCGTTCGACGAGGAGACTTGCAGGATGAAGGCTCACCTACAGTCGGCCGGGCTTTTCCGCGCATGAGCGGTGGCATGAGCGGTGCCGCTCTCGCTGAGCGCCCCGGCGCCGTCTCCGATCCGTTGCGGGCCCGCATCCTCGAACTTCGCGCCGGTTTGGAGCACGGGCTCATCGGCTGCGAGGGCTTGGTCGAGCGCCTGATGATCGGGCTGCTCACCGGCGGCCACCTGCTGATCGAGGGCGCGCCGGGGCTCGCCAAGACCCGTGCCGTCAAGCGGCTCGCCGACGGGCTCGACGGCTCCTTCGCCCGCATCCAGTGCACGCCCGACCTGATGCCGGCGGATCTGACCGGCACCACGGTGTGGCGGCAGGACGCCGGCACCTTCGAGTTCCTGCCCGGCCCCCTGTTCCACTCGCTGATCCTCGTGGACGAGGTGAACCGCGCGCCGCCGAAGGTGCAGTCGGCCCTGCTCGAGGCGATGGCGGAGGGCCAGATCACCGTCTCGGGCACGACCCATCCCCTCGCCGACCCGTTCATGGTGGTGGCGACCCAGAACCCGATCGAGCATGCGGGCACCTTCCCGCTGCCCGAGGCGCAGCTCGACCGCTTCCTGCTCCACGTCGTCGTCGGCATGCCGGACGAGGCCTCCGAGCGGAAGATCCTCGACCTCGTCGAGGGCGAGCTCAACCACCACGGCGAGGCGATGCCGGTGAAGCTCTCGGTCACCGAGGTGCTGGCCGCGCGCGAGGCCGCGCTGAAGACCTACGTCTCGCCGGCCCTGAAGGACTACCTCGTGCGCATCGTCGCCGCGACGCGCACCGATTCCGCCGCGCCCGAGCTTCGCGCCGCGATCGAGCATCCGGCCTCGCCCCGCGGCACCCTGGCGCTGATGGTGGCCGGCAAGGCGCGGGCCTACCTCCACGGCCGCGACCACGTCATCCCCGAGGACGTGGCGGATCTCGCCGCCGACGCGCTCTCCCACCGCATCGGCCTGACCTGGCGCGCCGCCGCCGAAGGCCTCACCACCCGCGGCATCGTCGCCGGGCTGGTGCAGCGGGTGCGGGCGCTCTGAGGGTGCGGGCACCCGCATGACCGCCTCAGCCGCCCCCGAGGCGAACCCGGCCTTCCACCTCTCCGGCGAGGCCCTGATGGGCCTGCGCCACCTCGCCCGCCGCGGTGTCACGCCGGCGACGCGGACGCTGGCGGGGCTGCCCGGCGGCATCGTCACCCGGCGGCGCGGGCGCGGGTCGGAGCCCGACGACGTGCGGCTGTGGTCGGAGGGCGACGACCGGCGCCACATCGACCGAAACGCCACCGCGCGCACCGGCATCCTGCACGTGCGCACCCACCACGACGAGCGCGACCGCGCCGTGGTGCTGCTCGCCGACTTCCGGCCCTCGATGCTGTTCGGCACCCGCCGGGCGCTGCGCTCGGTCGCGGCGGCCGAAGCGCTGGCGCTGCTCGGCTGGCGCGTGGTCGGC
>NZ_VRUT01000099.1:0-18414 GCF_008039465.1 Methylobacterium sp. WL120
CCCTCGCCATGACCGAGCGCGCCCTCCATCGGGTGCGGAGCCGGGCCGCATGAGTGCGGGGCCCCCCGCCCGGACCGATCCGACGCGAACCGTGCCCGTTGCGGCCGACGGCGCGCGCGCGGCCAAGGCCGTCCGGGGAGCCAACAACGCGAAGGCGCTGACCGCGCTTGCGCGGGCACGGATGCGCCAGATCCGTCCGCTGCGCCTGCGGATGATCGATGCGGTCACGCTCGCCGCCGCCGGCCTGCTGGTGCTGAAGCTCGTCGGGATGTTCGTGGAGACGCCGCAGGTCGCGCCCGAACTGCCCGCCCTCGCGCAGGTGCTCGCCAAGGCCCGCATCGGCTACGAGCTGCTCGACCCCACCACCACCGGGTCGGTGACGCCCAAGGAGGCGCCGAAGGGCGAGGCCAAGGCGCCCGAGCCGCCGCAGGCCCAGCCGCCGATGCCGGAGCCCGTCTCGCTGACGGAGCGCGCATTGCTCGAAAAGCTCGGCGCCCGGCGCGACGCGCTGAAGCAGAAGAGCGACGAGCTGGAACTGCGCGAGAAGATGCTCGGCGAGGCCGAGCGCAAGCTCGAGACCGGCCTCGGCGACCTCAAGCAGGCCGAGGACAAGGTGGACACCGCCGGCAAGGCCAAGGCCGACGCTGAGAAGGCCGGCCTGAAGAACCTCGTGACCATGTACGAGACCATGAAGCCGAAGGACGCCGCCCGCGTCTTCGACCGCCTCGGGCAGGAGGTGCTGGTGTCGCTCGTCCTGGCGATGAACCCGCGCAAGATGGCCGAGGTGCTGGCGCTGATGCAGCCGGACGCGGCCGAGAAGCTCACCGTGGCGCTGGCCAACCGCGCCCGCGGCGTCGCCGGCCCGCAGGCCGCCGCCGGCGGAGCGCTCGGCCCAAACGAGTTGCCGGCGATCGAGCCGGGCGGTCGCTGAGCCAAGCGAATTTCTTGCGCGCGCGTCTCGGTTCCTTGGTCTCGATTCGCGTCGTAAGGTGCAGCCGCCAATCCCGTGCTGGCACCCGGATTCACACATCTCCGCGTTTGGCGGTTCGCTGTGCGCGCATCCCCTCTCCCCGCCAGCGGGGAGAGGGCTTTGCCGACCCCGTCGTCGGCAGAGCGAGGCGGCAGCCGACGGTGAGGGGGCGCCGCCGAATGAGGCTCTTCCGGAAGCTCCCCCTCACCGTCGCTTCGGCTTCGCCTCCGCTTCCCGGCTGCACGACGAGGTCCGTGCGAGCCTCTCCCCGCCCACGGGGAGAGGGGGGCGGTTCATTCGGGATGCGGGGGGACGCCGGTGACGACGCTCGCCCGATCAGGCGGCGCGTCGTCGTCCGTCGGCCGCGCCCGCCAAGCCCAACTCCGCTGGGGCGAGCTGGCCCGTCGCCCGGACCAGGCCCTCGGCACCGTCGATGGCGCCGGCCCGCAGCTCGAGCCCGAGGAAGCGTTCGCGTGCGAACGGACCGGGCAGGGTGAGGTTGGCGGCGAGGGCTTGCGAGAAGCCGAAGCGCTCGTAGTAGGGCGCATCGCCCACGAGCAGCACGGCCCCGTGGCCGAGGGATTCGGCGCGCCCCAAGGCGGCGTGCATCATCACCCGGCCGAGGCCCTGGCGCTGGAGCGCCGGGTCGACCGCCAGCGGGCCGAGCAGCAGGGCCGGGCAGGCGCCGGCCGCGACGTTCCACAGGCGCAGCGTCCCGATCAGGCGCCCGTGGCGGGTCGCCGCGAAGGCGAGGCCGCGGGCGGGAAGGCGCCCCTCGCGCAGCCGCTCTGAGGTCTTGGCCCGGCGGTTCGCGCCGAAGCAGGCATCGAGCAGGCGCTCGCGCGCCGCGACGTCGTGATGGTGCTCCGCCCGGATCTGGATCATGGCCTTGACCGCCCCGTCGTGATGTGACGCGTGGGACCGGGCGCCGTCATGCCGGCCCTCGGATGAAGGCCGGCCGAACGGAACGCGCGGTGCATCAGGGAAACCCCCGCCGGCGGGCGGCGGGGGCACGGATCAGATCACGATCTGCTGAAGCGGGGGGAAGCCGTTGAAGGCGACCGCGGCATAGGTCGTGGTGTAGGCGCCGGTGCCCTCGATCAGCACCTTGTCGCCGATCGAGAGCGAGACCGGCAGCGGGTAGTGCTCGCGCTCGTAGAGCACGTCCATCGAGTCGCAGGTCGGCCCGGCGAGGACGCACGGGCTCATCCGGTCGCCGTCGTGGTCGGTGCGGACGGGGTAGCGGATCGACTCGTCCATGGTCTCGGCCAGCCCCCCGAACTTGCCGATGTCGAGGTAGACCCAGCGCACCTCGTTCTCCGAGGCCGACTTCTTCGAGATCAGCACCACCTCGGCCTCGATCAGCCCGGCGTTGCCGACCATGCCGCGGCCCGGCTCGATGATCGTCTCCGGCAGCTGGTTGCCGAAATGCTTGGTGAGCGCGCGGAAGATCGCATCGCCGTAAGATTCCACGCCCGGCACCTGCTTGAGGTACTTCGTCGGGAAGCCGCCGCCGAGGTTGACCATCGACAGGCCGATGCCGCGAAGCGCGCACTCGCGGAAGATCGTCGAGGCGGAGGCGAGCGCCCCGTCCCAGGCCTCGGTGTTGCCCTGCTGCGAGCCGACATGGAACGACACGCCGTAGGCCGACAGGCCCTGGCGGTGGGCGTGCTCCAGCACCTCGACGGCCATCTCCGGCTCGCAGCCGAACTTGCGCGACAGCGGCCAGTCGGCGCCGGCGCCGTCGCAGAGGATGCGGCAGAACACCTGCACCGATCCGGCCTCGATGCCGGCGGCCTCGGCGGCGCGGACGATCTTCTCGACCTCCGCCTCGCAATCGACCGCGAACAGGCGGATGCCGAGGCGCAGCGCCCGGCCGACGCAGCGCTCCTTCTTGATCGTGTTGCCGAAGGAGATCCGCTCCGCGGTGGCGCCGGCGGCGAGCGCCATCTCGATCTCTGCGACAGACGCGGTGTCGAAGCACGAGCCCATCTCGGCCAGGAGGCGCAGAACCTCGGGGGCGGGGTTCGCCTTCACCGCGTAGAACACGCGGGTGTCAGGCAGCGCGCGGGCGAAGGCGGTGTAGTTGTCGCGGACCACGTCGAGGTCGAGCACCATCACGGGGCCCTCGTCGCGGCCGAGGTCGCGGCGGACGCGCAGGAAGTCGCGGATGCGATCGGTCATGTCTGTTCCAACCCACAGGTTCGCGGGGCCGCCCACGGGGGAGCGCGCCGTCGAAGATGTGACGGTCCCTTCAGGGACCGCCGGCGTCTGGGGCTGATGCGACGCGCGGATCCGCGCTGTGGAGACGCGACGATCCGTGCGGGCGCGACGAGCACCCGGAGGCTGCCGTGGATTGGACGGGGTTTCCCATCCGCACGCCGGGCAAGGAGAAACAAGCCTCTTCGGTGCCGGCCTTTGGAGGGCCGACGAGACCAAAAAAGCCCGTTCGTCGTTGCTTTAAGCTGCGTCCCCCGTGGAGAGCGGGGTTCGCCGGTTTCGCCTCCGGCTGCCGGTTGTTGTCGGGGTCCGGTGTCGCCACCTGGATGCCGGCCGAGAGGGATCCACCCTGTCGACCATCGATCCTTTAAGACCCCTGGCGGCTGTCCGGCAGTTGGCCGGATGCCCACCAACCGACACGCGGCCACAGGCACGTGCGAAATTGGGCAAGGCGCATATACGAACGGCGCACCACCACCACAAGCGGAATTCGGCCCGCAGCGGCGGGAATCCCCGTGTGTTGCGGGGACCTGTTGCCAAAACGCAGCGCCGGTCCGCGGGCGGGCTTTCCAAGCGCGTGAAGTGCGGGCATCTCACCCCGGTCGACGGTGGCGACGCCCTGCCGGTCCGCGGCATCCGGGGCGCGGGATCGGAATCGGCGGAATGCGGGCGGCGGGCATCATGGTCGGGGTGAGACGGCGGACGATTCGGTCGCGGGTGACCGCGTGAACCCGCAAGCCGACGGCGAGCTGGAGGTCCGGGTCGCGTGCCTGGACGACCTCGACGCCCTGGTCGCCCTGGAGAACGCGACCTTCTCCACCGACCGGGCCGAGCGCCGGGCGATCCGCCACGCGATCCGCTCGCCCTCGATGACGGTTCTGGTCGCCCTGCTGATCGAGGCGGACGGGACCAACGTCCTCGTCGGGGCTGCCACCCTGGAGCGGCGGCGCAACAGCCGCAGCGCGCGGCTCTCCTCCATTGCGGTGGCGTCGTCCCGCGCCGGGCTCGGCCTCGGCGGCCGGCTGATGCAGGCGGTGGAGGACGAGGCGCGCCGCCACGGCTGCACCCGGCTGCGCCTCGAGGTGCGCGCCGACAACGGCGCCGGCCTGCGCCTGTACGAGCGCCGGGGCTACACGCGCTTCGAGGTTCGCGAAGGCTATTACGAGGACGGCATGGAGGCGTGGTGTTACGAGCGCGCCCTCGCCGACGACGCGGCGGACGCGACGCAGGAGCCGCCCCGGCAGCGCCGGAGCGGCTGAAGCCGGAAGATCAGTCGCAGCGCTCGCGGCTGACCGTCTTGCGGTCGCCCTCGTCGTTGGTCTTCGTCACCGTCTTTGTGGAACAGCCGTCGCTGCTCTCGCGGGTCTCCACCGTCTTGCTCTCGGTGGCCGGACGGTCGACCACGACGGTGTCGGGCGCCCGGCGCTCGATCACGGTGGTCTGGGCGGTGGCGGCCTGGATGCCGGCGAGGGCGAGGATCGCGGCGGCGGGGACGAGGATGCGCATCGGACGGGGGCTCCGGGGAAAGGTTTCGATCGGACGCGGAAACGGCGTCCGGCGCCAAACCGTTCCGCGGCGCCCTCGTCATGCCGGATTCAGGGAATCTTACCGGCGCCGCGCTAGACGACGGATGCAGGTCCGCGCCCGCGAGCGCCGGTTCGTCCGCGACGAGCGTCCTTGAAGCCCGCCCGTGAAAGCCCGACCATGGCCGTGATCGCCGCCTTCGTCATGAATGCCGGGCTGAACTTCGTCCTCGGCCTGCTCATCGCCAAGCTGCTGGGGCCGGCCGATTTCGGGCGTTTCGCCCTGGCCACCGCCGGCACCCTGGTGATCACCACCATCCTGTTCGAGTGGCTGCGCCTGTCGGCGACGCGGTTCTACTCGGTGCGCGTCCGCCTCGACGAACCGTGGATCCGGCACGGCCTCGACCGCGCCTACGCCATCCTCGCGGTGCTGCTGTTCGCCGCCGCGGCCGTCGCGGCCGGCCTCGGGCTCGGCGACGGGCCGGACGGGCATGCCGCGATCCTGTCCGGTGCGATGCTGGCGGCGCTCGGCATCGGCGTGTTCGACTATCACGCCGCGCTCGCCCGCGCCCGCTTCGACGGCAAGCTCTATCTCGGGCTGGTCGCGGTGAAGAACGTGATCGCCTTCGCCATGATGGCCGCGGCCGCCTGGTACCTGCGCCAGCCGGCCTGGGTGCTCGCCGCCGCCGGGGTGAGCCAGCTCCTCGCCGTGCTGATCCTGCGCCACCCCTTGCGCGACCCGGCCTCGGCGGTGGAGCACCATCGCCGGCGCGAGACCTGGAGCCTGTTCCTGCGCTACGGCCTGCCCCTGATCGCGGCCAACGCCGTCTACCAGCTGCTGCCGTTCCTCAACCGCGGCACCATCGCCGCGCAGGCCGGCTTCGCCGAAGCCGGCTACTTCGCGCTCGCCGCCGACGTGACCGCGCGCAGCCTCACCATGCTCGGCACGGCCCTCGACCTGCTGCTGTTCCAGCTCGCCGTGCGGGCCGAGGAGCAGCACGGCCGCGCGGCGGCCGAACGGCAGGTCGCGGCCAACGCGGCCACCGTCTACGCGCTGCTGCTGCCCTGCGCCGTCGGGTTCTGGGCGGTGCTGCCGGCGCTGGAGGCGTTGGTGGTGCCGGAGGCCTATCGCGGGCCGTTCGCGCTCTACTCGCTGCTGCTGATCCCCGGCCTGTTCTGCCTCGCGATGATGTTCTACGCGATCAACCCGGTGTTCCAGATCCGCCGCCGGACCCTGCCGGTGATCGCGGCGGCTGCGGCCGGGCTCGCGGTCAACGGCCTCGGCCTCCTCGTCCTGCCGCCGCTGCTCGGCGGCGCCGGCGTCGCCCTCGCCCAGACGCTGGCGCTCGCCTCCGCCTTCGCCTGGCTCGCCGTGCGGGCGCTCACAGGCCGCGACCGCCTCGCGCTGCCCTGGAACGAGATCCTCGCGGCCAGCGCCGCCTGCGGCGCCATGGTGGCGGCGCTCGCGCCGCTTCGCCATCTCGATCCGGCGCTGGCGCTCGGCGTCGCCGTGCCCCTCGGGGCCGGGCTCTACGCGGGCCTGGTATGGCTGTTCGACATCGCCGGCCTGCGCAGCCAGGTCGAGGGCCGGTTCCGCCCGGCGCATCCTGCGGCGGCCGATCCTGTGGCGGCAGAGTAGAGCGGTTCCACTTTGCAACGCGGCCGCGATCCCGCATGATCGGGGCTACAAGGGTGCCGCCCACAGGCATCCGGCAAAGACACGCGACCGGGCAGGAAACGATGCCATTCTACGAGCCCCGCGACGAGGGCGAGGCGGCCGAGATCGTCGGCGCGGCCGCCGGCCGCTCCGAGCGCCTGCGCCTCGTTGGCGGGGACACCATGGCCGGGATCGGCCGGCCGGCGCAGGACGAGGCGACGCTCTCGTCGCGGGCGCTCTCCGGCGTCACCCTCTACGAGCCCGCCGAGATGGTGATCTCGGCCCGTGCCGGCACACCGCTCGCGGAGGTTCAGGCGATGCTCGCCTCCCGTGGCCAGATGCTGCCGTTCGAGCCGATGGACGCCCGGGCCCTGATGGGCAGCACAGGTGAGCCGACGTTCGGCGCGGTGGCGGCGGCCAACAATTCCGGGCCGCGCCGCATCAACGCCGGTGCCGCCCGCGACAGCCTGATCGGCGTGCGCTTCGTCAACGGTCGCGGCCAGGCGATCAAGTCCGGCGGGCGGGTGATGAAGAACGTTACCGGCCTCGACCTCGTGAAGCTGATGGCCGGCTCCTGGGGCACCCTCGGGCTCCTCACCGAGGTCACCTTCAAGGTGCTGCCGGTGCAGGAGCGCGTGGCGACGCTGGTCTTCCGCGGGCTCGACGACGCCCGCGCGGTGGCTGCGCTCGCCGCCGCCCTCGGCTCGCCGTTCGAGCTCACCGGCGCGGCGCACCTGCCCGCCGGCATCGACGGCGCGGACGCTCGCACGCTGATGCGGCTCGAAGGCTTTTCGGACTCGCTCGCCTACCGGATCGGTGAGCTGCAGAAGCTCCTGAAGCGCTTCGGCGCCGCCGAGATCCTGGACGGCGAACCGGGTGTCGCCCTCTGGAATACGATCCGGGATGTGACGCCCTTCGCCGGAACGTCCGAGGCCGTATGGCGGCTCTCGACCGCGCCGACCCGAGGCCCGGCGCTCGCCGCCGCGATCGGCCGCGCGATGCCGGCGCGCTGGTTCTACGATTGGGGCGGCGGCCTGGTCTGGCTCGCCGTCGCGTCCGAGGGCGATGCCGGGGCGGAGGCGATCCGCTCCGCCCTCGGCCAGCACGGCGGCCACGCCACGCTGATCCGGGCGCCCGATGCGGTGCGCGCCGCCGTGCCGGTGTTCCAGCCACTCTCGCAGCCGCTGATGCGGGTGACGCAGGGGATCAAGACGGCGCACGACCCCGCGGGTGTGTTCAACCCAGGGCGGATGTACGCCGAGGTTTGAGGCGCCCGGGCCCGACGCGGGCCCTCCGCCGCATCGTGCGCGGCGCGAAACGGTGGCAGAGACGATCGATCGACGGGGCCGACGCCATCGGCCCGAGACAGGACGCATCCAGAACGCGCCATGCAAACCAACTTCTCCCTGGCCCAGCTCGCCGACCCGGCGATGGCGACCTCCGAAAAGATCCTGCGCACCTGCGTGCATTGCGGGTTCTGCACGGCGACCTGCCCGACCTACCTGCTGCTCGGCGACGAACTCGATAGCCCGCGCGGACGGATTTACCTGATCAAGGACATGCTGGAGGGCGGCAAGGCGGCGAGCGCCGAGGTGGTCAAGCACGTGGACCGCTGCCTGTCGTGCCTGTCCTGCATGACGACCTGCCCCTCGGGCGTGCACTACATGCACCTCGTCGACCACGCCCGCAGCCATATCGAGCAGACGTTCTCCCGGCGGCTCGACGACCGCGCGCTGCGGGCGCTCCTGGCCTTCGTGCTGCCCTATCCCGCGAGGTTCCGGGCGGCGTTGTGGGCGGCCAAGCTCGGTGCGCCGTTCCGGCCCCTGGTGGCGCGCCTGCCGCGGGTCGGAAACCGGCTCGCCGCGATGCTCGACCTCGCCCCCGCCGCGCTGCCCGGCCGCGAGGCGACCAACCGGCCCGCGACCTTCCCCGCCGTCGGCGCGCAGGGCGCGCCCAAGCGCGTGGCCCTGCTGCGCGGCTGCGCCCAGAGCGTGCTGCGGCCGGATTTCAACGCGGCGGCGATCCGCCTGCTCACCCGCCACGGCGTCGAGGTGGTGCACGCGGAAGGCGAGGGGTGCTGCGGCGCGCTCACCCATCACATGGGCCGGACGGACGACTCGCACGCCCAGGCCCGGCGCACCATCGACGCCTGGACCGCGGAAGCCGACGGCGCCGGCCTCGACGCCATCCTCGTCACCGCCTCCGGCTGCGGCACGACGATCAAGGATTACGGCTTCATGTTCCGCGACGACCCGGCCTACGCCGACAAGGCGGCACGGGTCTCGGCGCTCGCCAGGGACGTCACCGAGTTCGTCGCCACCCTCGACATCGCGCCGACGGTCGAGAGCGACCTCGTCGTCGCCTATCACTCGGCCTGCTCGATGCAGCATGGCCAGGGCATCCGCACGGAGCCCAAGACCCTGCTGAAGCGGGCGGGCTTCACGGTGAAGGACGTGCCCGAGGGCCACATCTGCTGCGGCTCGGCCGGCACCTACAACATCCTGCAGCCGGAACTCGCCGGCAAGCTCCGGGCGCGCAAGGTCGCCAACATCGAGCGGATGCGCCCCGACGTGATCGCCACCGGCAACATCGGCTGCGCCACGCAGATCGGGAAGGGCACCGCGATCCCGATCGTCCACACGGTGGAACTGCTGGATTGGGCCACCGGCGGCCCGCGGCCGGCGGCGCTCAAGGCGACGGCCGAGCCGGTGCTGCAAGCAGCCGAGTGACCGGCCTCACGGTTCGAGCTGGTAGGTGACCGGGATCCAGCGATAGCCTGCGCCGCTCGGCGCGACGTAGCCGAGCGACGGGAACGACGTATGGTAGCCGGCGACCACGATGTCGTCGGTCGCCGCCATGTCGTAGATCCGACGCCGCGTGGCCGCGCCCTGTCCCTTGTCCATGTCGAACAGGGCGTGCCAGCCCGGCTCGGCGAGCGAGGCGACCTCGTGGTGGGCGCAATCGCCCCAAATCAGCATCCGCCGCCCCGCGCTCTCGACGTGGAAGGCGAGGTGGCCGGGCGTGTGCCCGTAGGCAGCGAGCGCGTGGATGCCGGGAACGATCTCGTCCCCGGCATCCACGAAGCGCGTCCATGCGGCCAGCGGTAGGAGGTGGGCGCGGAACACCAGCGCCGAGGCGTGCTCGTTGCCCGAAGGTTCCGACGCGAGGCGCTCGGGTTTGGTCCAGAAATCGTACTCGACCGCGCCGACGACGAGGCGCGCGTTGGGGAAGGTCGGGTGCCCGTCGCGCATCAGCCCGCCGATGTGGTCGGTGTGGCAATGGCTGAGGACGACGACGTCGACCGCCTCCGGCGCGGTGCCGGCCGCGCGCAGCCGCTCGACCAGACGTCCGCCGGCCGGCGGCGGCACGAAGCCGACCGCGCCGTTGCCGGTGTCGAACAGGATGGTCTCGCGCCCGGTCTCGATCAGCACCGGGGTGAAGCCCGGCTGGAAGCGATCGGGCGGCAGGCGGTTGGCGCGCATCAGGGCCTCGACCTCGCGCTTGGGGCGGTCCTCGCCGACGATCGGCCAGGGGCCGTCGATCATCCCGGCGGCATCGAGCAGCATCGTCACGCGAAAGGTGCCGAGCGCGAACCGGTACTGCGCCGGCGTCGCCGGGCCGAGCGGTTCGGACCGCGCCGACCGAGGCAGCAGCGCCGGGGCGGCCAAGGCGGCGAGGCCGGTCGCGGCGAGTTGTCGGCGCGTCCGTTCGATCATCGAATCATTCCCTTCGCCCGCGTGAGGCCGCAGACTGTGCGGCGTGGGCGAAGGCCTATCGGCTGCGGGGGATCGGGCGCTTGTACGAACGTGCTGCCGACGACGGGCCGTTGCGGCCGCTCTGGCACGTGGCCAGCGCGACGACCTTCTTCGCCGGGCCGTTGCGCTACAATGCGGGGCACCAGCACGGCGCGCCGGTCTTCCTCGCAGGCCTCTACGGCGACTTCCGCCTGCGCGTCGGCACGCAGGACTGGACCACCTGCCGCACGGCGATGATCCCGGCCGGGTGCGTGCACGAACTCGACCTCGGCGGCGACCCGCTCGGCGTGCTCTACCTCGAGCCGGACCGCTTCGGGGCCGAGGCGCTGACGCCGCTCCTGCACGGCACCCGCGAGATCGCGGGCGCGCTCCTGGGCGCCGCCGGCGAGACCACGCCGCTGCGCGACCTGTTCGAGCACCGCGACGGCGCCTCCGCCGCCGGGCCGGCGCTCGCCGACCTCCTCGCGTTCGCGGGGCGGCAGGCGGAGCCGCGGATCGACGGGCGGATCGCGCGGGCGATCCGCCGCCTGCTCGCCGAGCCCGAAGCGACGCCGTCGGCCGGGGCGCTCGCGGCCTCGGTCGGCCTGTCGGCCTCGCGGTTCCAGCACCTGTTCACCGGCGCCGTCGGGGTGCCGTTCCGGCGCTATCGGGCCTGGCTGCGGATGCGCCGGGCGATCGGTGCGGTGATCGACGGCAACAACTTCACCGGCGCCGCGCATGCGGCCGGCTTCGCCGACCAGGCCCATTTCGCCCACGATTTCAGGCGGACCTTCGGCGCCCCCGCTTCGCTCAGCCTTCGCGACATCCGGCGCTGACGACGGGTCCGTCCGCCGGCTCGCGATACGCCGCCAGCACGAAGACCCGGATCGCCGAGGAGAGGTTCTGGCCGTTCCGCTCCGCGTCGATCGCGCCGATCAGCGCCTGGACGGACTTTTCGCGCGCCGCTGCGATCTCGCCCAAAGCCGTCCAGAACGGGTCCTCCAGGGACACGCTGGTGCGGTGGCCGGCGATCATCACCGAGCGCTTGGTGATGGTCATCGGGCGCGCCTTCTCCGTCCTGCGCACCGGAAACGGTAGTCGTCCATTTCGTCACGGCATCTGATGACGCGCGGGTCCCCCTCTCCCCGCGTGCGGGGAGAGGCCCGGCTGCACCTTGTCGTGCAGCCGGCTAGCGTCGGCGAAGCCAAAGCGACGGTGAGGGCGCGCGAACGAAAAAGCCTCCTCCGGATCGGCCCCCTCACCGTCGGCTGCCGCCTCGCCGCGACGACGACGAGGTCGTCGCGTCCCTCTCCCCGCAAGCGGGGCGAGGGGATGCGCGCAGATCGAAACGCCAGAAGCAGCGATGTGCGAATCCTGTCGCTCGCACCGGGGTCGAGAAGGGACGGCGCGTCACGTGTCCGAATCCGGCCCGACGAGCTTGTGGCCCTCGTGGCGGGCGACCTCGATGGCTGTCTTGCGCTCCTGCAGGGTCCGGGCCTTCTTCGGGCGGCCGAAGGCGATGCGGTTGTCCTCCGCCTTAGCGTCCTTCTCGACCCGCAGGCGCGCCTTGCGGGTCTGGCGCAGGTTGATGATCTCGGCCATCGCGTCGATCTCCCGTTCGAGCGGGCGCCTACTCGGCGCTCGGGGCCAGCATGGTCTCGGGACGCACCACGCGCTCGAACTCGGCTTCGGTGACGTAGCCGAGGCGCAGCGCCTCCTCCTTCAGGGTGGTGCCGCGCTTGTGCGCGGTCTTGGCGATCTCGGCGGCCTTGTCGTAGCCGATCGAGGGGGCGAGCGCGGTCACCAGCATGAGCGAGCGGCTCATCAGGTCGGCGATCCGGTCCTCGTTGGCCTTGATGCCGACGACGCAGTTGTCGGTGAAGCTGACCGCCGCGTCGGCGAGCAGGCGGATCGACTGCAGCACCGCGTTGGCGATCACCGGCTTGAACACGTTGAGCTCGAAGTTGCCCTGGCTGCCGGCGAAGCTCACCGTGGTGCCGTTGCCGATCACCTGGGCGCAGACCATCGTCAGCGCCTCGCACTGGGTCGGGTTGACCTTGCCCGGCATGATCGACGAGCCCGGCTCGTTCTCCGGCAGCGACAGCTCGCCCAGGCCCGAGCGCGGGCCGGATGCCAGCAGGCGGATGTCCTGCGCGATCTTGAACAGGCCGGCGGCCAGCGCCGAGAGCGCCCCTTGGGTGAAAACCAGGGCGTCGTGGGTCGCCAGCGCCTCGAACTTGTTGGCGGCCGAGGTGAAGGGCAGGCCGGTCAGCTCGGCGACCTTGGCGGCGAAACGCTCGGCGAATTCGGGATGCGCGTTGAGGCCGGTGCCCACCGCCGTGCCGCCCTGCGCCAGCGCCAGCACGCCGGGCAGCGTCGCCGCGATGCGCGAGCCGCCGAGCGCGACCTGCGCGGCATAGCCGGAGAATTCCTGGCCGAGCGAGACCGGGGTCGCGTCCTGCAGGTGGGTGCGGCCGATCTTGACGATCGATTCGAAGTCCTTCGCCTTCGCGTCGAGCGCCGCATGAAGGTGGGTCAGCGCCGGCATCAGGCGGCCGGTGATCTCGCGCGAGACCGCGATGTGCATCGCCGTCGGGAACACGTCGTTCGAGGACTGGCCGCGGTTGCAGTGGTCGTTGGGATGCACCGGCGACTTGCCGCCGCGCTGGCCGCCGAGCCGCTCGTTGGCGAGGCTCGCGATCACTTCGTTGGCGTTCATGTTCGACTGCGTGCCCGAGCCCGTCTGCCAGACCACCAGGGGGAACTCGTCGTCGTGGCGGCCGTCCACCACCTCGGCCGCCGACGCGGCGATGGCCTCGGCCACCTTCGCGTCGAGGCCGCCGAGATCCTGGTTCACCAGGGCCGCCGACTGCTTGACCAGGCCGAGCGCGTGGACGAGCGGCGCCGGCATGTGCTCGGTGCCGATCTTGAAGTTCTGGATCGAGCGCTGGGTCTGCGCCCCCCAATACCGGTGCGCCGGGACCTCGATCGGCCCGAAGGTGTCGGATTCCGTGCGGGTGGCGGTATCGGGCTGCGGCGACATCGTGGCCTCTACGTTTGCTGCAATGCGAAGCCTACCTACGACAGGCGGCGGCAAATCGCGAAGGTGCTTTTCCGGCCGCGCCTCGACAAACGCGGCGGGCTGTCCCCCGCCCGGCGAACAAGGATGGCGTCGATGACGGCGACGATCGCGATCGACACGCCGGCGCCGGCGACGGCCCGCTTCCGGCCGCCCGTGCCGGCGCCGCGCCGCACGGCGATGGGCCTGTTCGCGTTCCTCAAGGCGGCGCGGCAGAACCCGATCACCACCTGGATGGAGGATCACTTCACCGCGCCCGTGGTGGCCGGCGACGGCGCCATGGGCCGCATCACCGTGGTCAGCGACCCGGCCCTGATCCGCTACATGCTGGTCGAGAACGTCGGCAACTACCGCAAGGACGACCTGCAGCGCCGCGTGTTGGCCCCCGGTCTCGGCAACGGCCTGCTCAGCGCCGAGGGCGACGCCTGGAAGCTGCAGCGGCGGACGCTGGCGCCGATCTTCTCGGCGCGCACGGTGCAAGGCTTCTCGGATGCGATGAACGCGTCCGGCGCCAAGCTCGCGCGGCGCCTGGCCCGGCGGGACGGCACCCGGGTCGACGTCGCGCTGGAGATGACCCGCGTCACCCTCGACGTGCTGGAGCGGACGATCTTCACGCAAGGCCTGCCCGGCGATCCCGACGCCCTCGGGCGCGCGATCACGCGCTTCCTCGAGGCGGTCGGGCCGATCGATCCCCTCGACGTGTTCGGCGTGCCCGACTTCGTGCCGCGGCTCGGCCGGCTGCGGGCGCGGCCGGCCGGGCGCTACTTCGCCGAGGTGGTCGAGGCGCTGATGGCAAGGCGCAAGGCCCAGGTCGCCGCCGGCGGCGCGCCGCAGGACCTGATGACGCTGCTGCTCGCGGCTCAGGACCCGGAGACCGGCAAGGGCCTCACCGACCTGGAGGTGCAGGCCAACATCATCACCTTCATCGCCGCCGGCCACGAGACCACGGCGAACGCCCTGACCTGGGCGCTGTACTGCCTGGCGAAGGACGACGCGGCGCGGGAGCGGCTGGAGGCGGAGGTCGACGCGGCGGGCGAGGGCGATTTCGCCCTCGACGCGCTGCCCTTCGCCAAGGCGGTGATGGAGGAGGCGATGCGGCTGTTCCCGCCGGTGCCGTTTCTCAGCCGCCAGGCGATCCGCGACGACCGCCTCGGCCGCATCAAGGTGCCGCGCGGATCGATGGTGCTGGTGGCGCCCTACGTGCTGCATCGGCACCGCACCCTGTGGGACGATCCGGACGCCTTCGTGCCGGAGCGGTTCCTCGGGGCGAACCGCGACGCGATCCCGCGCTTCGCCTACCTGCCGTTCGGGGCCGGCCCGCGCGTCTGCATCGGCCAGAGCTTCTCGGTGCAGGAGGCGGTGATCGTGCTGGCCCACGTCGTCCGCGCGGTCCGGTTCCGGATGCCGGACGACCATCCGCCGATGACGCCGCTGCACCGGGTGACGCTGCGCCCCGAGCACGGCCTGCGCATGGATGCGACCCGCCGGGGGCAGACGCCTCTTAGCGCGGCACGGCCCCGACCATCGGCCCGAGCGGGCGGCTGAGGTCGTTGCGCTTCAGCGCGGGGGCGTAGAGGCTCGACACGCTGCCGTCGAGGAACAGGGCGTTGCGGCAGCCGAGGTCGTCCCGGAACAACCGGGCGAAGGCGCCGAAGGTGACCGGGTGCTCCGAGATCGCGAACACCGCCACCCGTCCGTCGTCGCGGACGCCCACGCCGTTGCGGATCTTCAGGCTCGGCCCGTCAGCGGAGATCTTGGGATGGATCTGGCCGTCGATCACCAGCATCGGGCCGGATTGCGTCGCGAAATCGGGCTTCATGCGGGCTTTGAGGTAATGGCCGGTGTCGAGCACGCCTGCGCGCTCGCCCTTCACGTAGAACACACCGTTGGGCTTGAGGTGGAAGTTGCCCGGCCCGTTCGCGGTCGAGACGCCCTTCATTTCCCGCCCGTCCTCGACGTAGAGCCCGACCGGCGCCTGACCCTTGTCGTACATGCCGGCGTTCATCGCGAAGCTGAGGCGCGGACCCTGCTTCTCGGCAAGCGTCGAGAGCGAGGAATACGGCAACCCGTCCGCGCCGAGCCAGAACAGGCGCACCCGCTGGCGGCGGAGGTCGACGGTGCATACGGTGAAGCTGTCGCCCTGCGCCTGGACAGGGCGGCACGTCTCATTCGGCGCCGTCTCCGCGTGGGCGCCGCCGGCCGAGACTGCGATCAGCGCGAGGACCGCAGCTTTGGTGAGGCGTAACATCATCGTGAGGTCCTGACCGCGCGCGAGCCCTTGAAGGGGCCGCCGCACGCCTCCTCACCTCAGAATGCGACGGTTTTCAAGCGGCCCGGACCCCGAAGCCCGGGCGTCGATCGCCGATGTCGCAGCGTGAACCGAAGTCGGCGGCTGGGCGTTCTCGATGTGACGGGGGTCAAGGACACGACTCTTCTGGAGCTGATGAGATGAAGCGTCTTCTTCTTGCCTCGACGCTGATGGTCGGGGCTCTCGCCTACCTTCCGGCCTCGGCCGAAGCGCGCGGGTTCGGCGGTGGGTTCCATGGCGGTGGTTTCCACGGGGGCGGCTTCGGCGGCTTCCGGGGCGGTGGCTTCGGTGGTGGGTTCCGTGGTGCGGGCTTCGGTGGGTACCGGGGCGGCTTCGGCGGCTACCGCGGTGGGTTCGGTGGCTACCGCGGCGGTTACGGCGGGTATCGCGGCTACGGCTACGGCCGTGGTCTCGGGTACGGGCTCGGCGGTCTTGGGCTCGGCGTCGGCCTCGGCCTGGCGGCCGGCGGTCTCTACGGCGGGTATGGCGGCTACGGCTACCCGGGTTACGGCTATGGCTACGCCCCGGCGGCCTACGGCGGCTACGGCTACGGCGGCGAGTGCGTGACTGTTCCGCGGGTGCGCTGGACGCCTTACGGTTACCGCCGTGTGCTGATCGAGCGCTGCTACTGAGCGGCACGTCCGATCGTGACGAAGAAGGGGGCTGCCTGCGGGCAGCCCTTTTTCGTTTCCGCTCAGCGTTGCCGCCGCATCTCGTCCCGGCGCATCGGCATGGCGTCGATGGTCGAGAACAGGCGCTGCGGCGCGATCGGTTCGGGCTCGGTGATTTTCACGCCCCCGTCCTTGCCGACGAGCACCGCGTGGAACGCGTCGGCCGGCAGGCCTAGCCGCCGCCGGATCGCTTCTGCGTCGCCGCCTCCGCCGACCGCCTCGACCACGACGAGGTCCCGCTCGCTGAGACCTGCGCGCGCCGCGGCGATCGTCGCGCGCTGCGCGACGAGCCGGCGGTCTCCCGCATCCGGCGCCGACAGGACGAGCACCCGCGAGACCTGGCGATAGCGCGCGAGCGGGTCCTGGGCCGCCGCGCCGGATCCGGCGAAGGCTGCGAACGCGTTGGCGAGGGCGAGACCGGATCCGACGCGCATGATGGTCCTTATTCCCCTGAACGGGAGGGTTCGAACGGGAAACGCGGATCAGGCCAGCCGGTGACATCGGCGGCCACGGCTGCGACATGAGCGTTCGAACGAGCCTCGATTCCTCCATCCCAAGGAGACACGGCATGGCCGCCAAGAACCGCCGCATCGTCCTCGCCGCGCGCCCGCACGGCGAGCCGACCCTGCAGAACTTCCGCCTGGAGGAGGCCGTCGTCCCGACGCCGCGCGACGGCGAGATCCTGCTGCGCACGCGCTGGCTCTCTCTCGACCCCTACATGCGCGGCCGGATGAGCGCAGCGAAATCCTACGCCGCGCCGGTCGGCATCGGCGAGCCGATGACCGGCGGGACGGTGAGCGAGGTGATGCGCTCCGAGCACCCGGACTTCCCCGTCGGCACCCTGGTCCAGGCCTTCGGCGGCTGGCAGGACTATTCGGTGTCCGACGGCAAGGGCCTGCGCAAGGTCGACCCCGCGGTGGCGCCGCCGACGACGGCGCTCGGCGTCCTCGGCATGCCCGGCATGACCGCCTATACCGGTCTCCTCAACATCGGCGAGCCGAAGCCCAACGAGACCGTCGTCGTCGCTGCCGCCGCCGGGCCGGTGGGCTCCCTCGTCGGGCAGATCGCCCGGATCAAGGGCGCACGCGCGGTCGGCATCGCCGGCGGCCCCGAGAAGTGCGCCTACCTCACTCGCGAGCTCGGCTTCGACGCCGCGGTCGATCACCGCTCCGACGACCTGCCCGGCGCGCTGGCCGCCGCCTGCCCGAACGGCATCGACGTCTACTTCGAGAACGTCGGCGGCGCGGTGTTCGATGCGGTGCTGCCGCTGCTCAACGACTTCTCGCGCATGCCGGTCTGCGGGCTCGTCGCCGGCTACAACGCCACGGAGCTGCCGCCCGGTCCCGACCGCTCGCCGCTCCTGATGCGCGCGGTGCTGACCAAGCGCCTGCGGATGCAGGGCTTCATCGTCTGGGACTTCGCCAGCCAGATCGACGCGTTCGAGCGCGAGGTCGGCGGCTGGATCGCGGACGGATCGGTGAAGTACCGCGAGGACGTCGTCGAGGGGCTGGAGAACGCCCCGGAGGCGTTCATCGGCCTGCTCAAGGGCCGCAACTTCGGCAAGCTCGTCGTCCACGTCGCCTGAGCGCGAAAGGCTGGCATCCGGCGCCGTGTCCGCGCGGCGCCGAGTTGCCGCCGGTTGGGAACAAAGATAGAACATGATCGTGCCGGCGGCGCGTGTGCACGATGGGGACAAGCGCCCCTCAAGCGGTTGCCGGGGGCCGGTCCGAGGCCCATGAAGGGCGCACGCGGGCTCGGTGAGACCGGACCCTGTGAGATCCGACGGCGAAGGAGAGAGCGATGGCGGGCAGCGTCAACAAGGTCATTCTGGTGGGCAACCTCGGGCGCGATCCCGAGACGCGCCGCCTCGGCTCCGGCGACCCGGTGGTCAACCTGCGCCTCGCGACCTCCGAGTCGTGGAAGGACAAGGCGTCGGGCGAGCGCAAGGAGAAGACCGAGTGGCACTCGGTCGTGATCTACAACGAGAACCTCGCCCGCGTGGCAGAGCAGTACCTGCGCAAGGGCTCGAAGGTCTACATCGAGGGCCAGCTCCAGACCCGGAAGTGGACCGACAATTCCGGGGTCGAGAAGTACACCACCGAGGTGGTGCTGCAGCGCTTCCGCGGTGAGATGACGATCCTCGACGGCCGCGGCGGCGGCGGCGGCGAGATGGGTGCCGACGACGAGGGCGGCGGCCAGGTCAGCCGCGGCGGCGGTGGCGGCGGCGAATACGGCGGCGGCCGTGCCCAGGG
>NZ_VRUT01000009.1:0-63350 GCF_008039465.1 Methylobacterium sp. WL120
GCTCAGGCGGCCGAGGCCGCCTCGCCCTCGGCGACGAGATCACGCCCGCGGACCGAGACGCGCAGCCACGGCTCGGGCGAGCCGGCCTCGGTCGCCTGAGCCACCGTCTCGCCCGCCGCCGCGATCCGCGCGGCGATATCCGGCGCGGCATACAGCGTCGCGCCGACCCAGATCAGGCCGAGCCCAGGCAACCCGAGGAGCCAGCCCGCGGAACGCAGGCCTTGGTGTGTCATGGCGAGCGGTTCATTACGAGCGGATCATGGCGAGCGGACGATGTCGCAACACCGGCGACGCCCCCGAGGCTTGCCGGACGGCATGGACCGCCATCGCGGCATCATGAAGGCCGGGATGGTCTCAGCCTTCGCGCAGCATCTCCAGCTCGAGCCAGCGCTCCTCCGCCCCAGACAGCTCGGTCTCGGCTTGGGCGAGCATCGCCGACGCCTTGTCGAACCGGGCCGCGTCGCGGGCATAGAGGCCGGGATCGGCCAGCACCGTGCGCAGCTGCGCGATCACGCCCTGCAACTTCTCCATGCGGGCAGGCAGCGTCTTGAGCTCGTGCTGGTCCTTGAAGTTCAGCTTGCCCTTGACAGCGGGCGCGGCCTCCGCCCGCTCGCGCGGCTCGCTCTTTCCGCGCGCCTCGGCTTTTCCCTTGGCGCCGGCGCGGGCCTGCACGCCGACGCCGCGCTGGTTGACCATGTCGGTGTAGCCACCGGCATACTCGACCCAGCGCCCCTCCCCTTCCGAGACCAGAACGCTGCCGACGACGCGATCGAGGAAGTCGCGGTCGTGGCTCACCAGGATCAGGGTGCCGGAATAGTCGCCGAGCATCTCCTGCAGCAGGTCGAGCGTTTCGAGGTCGAGGTCGTTGGTCGGCTCGTCGAGCACCAGAAGGTTGGCCGGCTGCGCCAGGGCGCGGGCGATCAGCAGGCGGTTGCGCTCGCCGCCCGAGAGCACCGAGACCGGGGTACGCGCCTGCTCGGGGGTGAACAGGAAGTCCTTGAGGTAGCCGACTACGTGGCGGCTGACGCCGTTCACCACCACCGCGTCGCCGCTGCCGCCGGTGAGCACTTCCGTGACGGTCATGCTCGGCTCCAGCACCGCGCGGGCTTGGTCCAGCAACATCATCTTCAGGTTGGTGCCCTGGCGGACGCTCCCGTCGTCGGCCTGCAGCTTGCCGGTGAGCAGGTTGATCAACGTGGTCTTGCCGGCGCCGTTCGCGCCGACGATGCCGAGGCGGTCGCCGCGCATCACCCGCAGGGACAGGTCGGAGACGATCCGGCGCTCGCCATAGCTCTTGCTCGCGTTCTTGGCCTCCATCACCAGCGTGCCCGAGGCCTCGGCCTCGCCGGCCTGCATCGTGACGGTGCCGACCGGCCGGCGGTCGTCGCGGCGCTCCTTGCGCAGCGCATGCAGGTTGCCGAGGCGGCGGACGTTGCGCTTGCGCCGGGCGGTGACGCCGTAGCGGAGCCAGTGCTCCTCGTCGTTGATCTTGCGCTCGAGCTTGTGCCGGTCGCGCTCCTCCTCCTCGAAGAAGGCGTCGCGCCAAGCCTCGAACCCGGAGAAGCCTTGCTCGATGCGTCGGGTGACCCCGCGGTCGAGCCAGATCGTGGCGCGCGACAGGGCCGAGAGGAAGCGCCGATCGTGGCTGATCAGCACCATCGCGGCGCGCGTCCCCTTCAGCTCGGCCTCGAGCCATTCGATCGCCGGCAGGTCGAGGTGGTTGGTCGGCTCGTCGAGGAGCAGCACGTCGGGCTCGGGTGCCAGCGCTTGCGCCAGCGCCACGCGGCGGCCCTCGCCGCCCGAGAGCCGCGTCGGATCCTCGCTGCCGTCGAGGCCGAGGCTTTCGAGCAGGTAGCGGGCACGGTGATGCGCGTCGCCATCGCCGAGGCCCGATTCGACGAATTCGAGGGTGGTGGCGAACCCGGAGAAATCCGGCTCCTGCGCGAGGTAGCGGATCGTCGTCCCCGGCTGGACGAAGCGGACGCCGCGATCGGGCTCCACGAGCCCGGCGGCGATCTTCATCAAGGTCGACTTGCCCGAGCCGTTGCGGCCGACGAGGCAGGTGCGTTCGCCGGGCGCGACGGAGAAACCCGCCCCCTCGATCAGGGGCGTGCCGCCGAAGGTGAGGGCGACGTCTTGAAGGGTCAGAAGCGGTGGGGCGGCCATGCCGGGCTTATGGCAGCGCGGCCGCCTCACCACAAATCGAAGTCGGCTCAAGTAAACCGGAGCGCGCTCAGGCGACCGGGTTCGCGGGGCCGGTCGGCGTCGGCATGCCGGGCGTGGTCACCGGAACCTCGGCTGGGGTGATGCCGGGCGCTTCGCTCGGGCTGTCGCCCGGGATCTCGGGGCTCGGGCCCGGGCTCGGCACGGTGGGCGGGTCGTAGGGCGTGTCGGGGGCCGGCGTCGGGTTCGTCGGCACCTCGGGGATCGCGCCGGGATCGGCCATGGGAAACGCTCCTCGCTTGACGTCGCGGCGCGTCTTGAGCGCGCGCCGCGTGACGAGCGTGAACGGCGGGGTCGCCCCGGGTGTTCCGGCGTGCGCCGCCTTGCGCGCTACTTCTTGGTCAGGAGCAGGTTGCCTTCCTTGCCGACCATCCGCTTCACCTTGTCGGCGAAGAGCGCAAGCAACAACGGCAGGTGGCACTCTACCCGCACGCTCTCCTGGCCGACGTCGATCTGGCCGTTCATGTTCTGCTTCATCGCCGAGATCGCGAAATCGAGCCGGTCGCCGGTCCAGGTGAGATTTTCGATGCTGATGCCGCTCTTGGCGAGCAGCGCCCGCCCCTGCTCGACGCCGGTCTCGATGCGGCGGCGCGCCTCGTCGCGGCCGAGGTCGTGCGGGATGTCGACGATGAGGGGTTTTGCCATGATGTCCGCTGCGTCTCCGGTTCAGGCTCGGAGATGGGGCCGGCCGGCGCGCGCGGCAACGCCGGCCGGCATCCGCATCAGTTCATGACGTGCAGCGAGACGTAGGTGGTACCGCCCATACCCAGCGCCCGGGCCGAGCCGCGGGAGAGGTCGATGATGCGGCCACGCACGAACGGCCCGCGATCGTTGATCCGCACCACCACGGACCGGCCGGTGCGCTGGTTCTCGACGCGGACGCGGGTGCCGAAGGGCAGGCTGCGGTGGGCGGCGGTCATCCCGTTCGGGTTGAAGCGCTCGCCGCTCGCGGTGCGATGGCCGCTGCCGTACCAGGACGCGCCTCCGCTCTGGGCGGCGGCCGGCTGGGTGGCGGCGACGAGCGACAGGGCGGTTCCGAGGGTGGCGGCGGCGATCTTGGCGACGGGTCGGATGTGCATGCTTCGGTCCTTGGTCGTTGACGAGGGCGGCGCCAATCGAGACCGAACGGGGCTGAAATAAGACCCGCACATTTTGGGCATCCAGATCACATTCCGGCCGAATTCCTCAACGCAGCTTAACATTCGATCGCTCAAGCAACGATCATGCATCCAAGACTTCGATTTTTCTACGCGTGAATGCGCGATTACGCTGCGGTATAGTCTTCGACAGGCTTCGGCGGGAGCCGCCAAACCCGCGTAAGGCGGCGAAGATCTGCGCTCAGCGAAACCCTGCCGCCCGCCCGAGGACTGAGCTTGGCCGTTGCGTCGCGGCGGATCGGGACGGCGCTTTTGGCTCGGTTCAGGGCGAGCCTGCGATCGATCGGCCGGCTTTCGCGGACGCGTCCTCGGAACCGCGGCAGGCGACCAAACACCGAGCCAACCCGGTACTAAGGTCCCGACGATCGGCAAACGTGGTAGCCTCGTCCGAATGCAAGGCGCCGGCTCGTCAGGCCTGTCCCTCTGGAAGTCTGCGCAGGAGCGGCGCCGAACCGTGACGTCATCGATCGAAGCCCACGCGCTGCCGGTGCGCGTCTACTACGAAGACACCGACTTCTCGGGCTTCGTCTACCATGCGAGCTATTTGCGCTTCATGGAGCGCGGCCGGACCGAGTTGCTGCGCGGGCTGGCGGGCGACCAATCCGAACTGCATCGCGAGGCCGACGGGTTGGTCTTCGTCGTGCGCCGGATGGAGATCGACTATCTGAAGCCGGCGCGGATGGACGACGCGCTGACGATCCTCACCCGCACGCACGAGTTGCGCGGCGCCTCGATGCACCTTCACCAGGAGGTGCTCCGCGGCGACGACCTCCTGGTCCGCGCGTCCGTGGTCGTGGCCTGCGTCCGCGAGGGCCGGGCGATCCGCCTGCCCCCGGGTCTGCGCCGGGCGTTGTCCGCTCCCGACAGCCTTTGATGCACGCGCTTCGCCTTCGAGCGAGTCGGCAGCGGCGTCGCTCGAAGACGTTCTCGTGAAGGGGGGCGGCGCGATCAGATCCGCCGGACTTCCTCCAGGAAGGTCGCGACCGCCCGCGTGACCTCGGCCATCTGGTTGTCCATGTCGGTGGTGGCGTGGAGCACGGTCTGCGCTGAATCCGTCGAGGTCGCGGCGCTGGCCGCCACCGCGCTGATCCCGCCGCTCACCTCGGTGGTCAGGTCGGCGGCGTCGCGCGCGCTCCGGCTGATCTCGGCCGAGGCGGCGGCCTGCTCCTCGGCCGCCGCGGCGACCGTCGTCGAGCCGGCATCGATTCCCTTGATCACCTCGGAGATCCGCTCGATCGACGAAACGGTCATCCGGGTGGCGGATTGGATCATGTTGATCTGATCGGAGATGTCGCTCGTCGCCTTGGCCGTCTGCGCGGCCAGTTCCTTGACCTCGGCCGCCACCACCGAGAAGCCCCGGCCGGCGGGGCCGGCGCGTGCCGCCTCGATGGTGGCGTTCAGGGCCAGGAGATTGGTCTGGTTCGCGATCGAGTTGATCAACCCGACGACGACACCGATGCGCTGCGAGGTCTCAGACAGGGTGCTGACGTTCTCCATCGCCTGCTGCGCCTCCGTCACGGCCTGCGCCGTCACGCTGCTGGAATGGGTCATCTGCCGCGTGATCTCGGCATTGGAGGCGCTGAACTCCTCCACGGCCGCGGCCAACGATTGCACGTTGACCGTGGTCTCCGCCGCGCTGGAGGCCGCCCGTCCCGCGCTCTCAGAGGTCTGTCCGGTGGCGTTCAGCACGCTGTCGGCGGCCTGCCGCATCGCGCCCGTGGCGGCGGCGGTCTGATTGAGCGCGGCCTGCATCGTGCGGTCGAAGCTGGCGATCCCGTCCGTGAGCGGCGACACGTCGGCCCAGGACAGCACCGCGGCGATGTACTCGCCGTTGGCGGCGTGGACGGCGGACACGTGAAGATCGAGGGTCTTGGGGCCGAGCTTGATCTTGGTGCGCCACGGCAACCGCGACGGATCGCCGACGATCGAGCGCTGGTGGTGGGGGTTCTTGTGGAACACGTCCATCGACTGGCCGACCATGCGGTTGGGATCGACGACGGACGGCAGGTGCTGCCGCAGGGCGTTCAGCGTCTCCACGCTCCGCTTGTTCGCATAAGTAATCGCCGCGGTGGTCGGATTCAACACCAGAACGTTGGTGGGCAAGGCTCCGAGGACCGCTTCGAAGTCGACCGCATGCGGCGACTCGGTCATCGTCTCGACGGAAGGAGCCTTCGCGCTCCGGCGCAATGTCAGGAATGCCATGGAAACCCATCGATGACCCAAGCTCGGGCCCACCACGAGCGCGTTGACGAGGATCTTCGACCATGAATCGCCGATCAGGGTAAAAAAGCCATTAATTTACTCGGTATTTTGACGAATATAAAGATTACAACCTTAGGATGAGAAATCAAATACATTTAATATAAAACAAATACTTTCGTCGCCTTCGATTTGAGTAGTGTCTCGCTCGATTGAAATAACATTCCTTATTCTGCGATCCGCCCTGGTCCGGCGTGCAACGCTTCCTTAACCGCGTTCGGCGCTTCACTCGGCCGAGACGTCGAGGGTGCGCTGCGGCGACGACCCTACTTTCGACAGATTCGCGGGCGATTTTTCAGGCATCGCCCATGGTTCAGCCGGATGTCGCGAGGGTTTCCCCCTCGGAAGCCGCTCCGCCATGGGGACGTGAGGACCACCGACCATGAACCCAGCCGATGCGATGCAGGCTGCGCCCGTCGCCGACATGACGCTGCTCGGGCTGTTCCTGCAGGCCCACGTCGTCGTCAAGTTCGTCATGATCGGCCTGCTCGGATCGTCGATCTGGTGCTGGGCGATCATCGTCGACAAGACGCTGCTGTTCCGCCGCACCAAGGACGAGATGGACGCCTTCGAGGACGCGTTCTGGTCCGGCCGCTCGTTGGAGGAACTGTACCGCTCGTTCAACGACCGCCCGGCCACGGGCCTTGCCGCCCTGTTCGTCGCGGCGATGCGCGAGTGGAAGCGCTCGTTCGAGGGCACCGGCCGCCAGATCCAATCCCTGTCGCAGCGCATCGACAAGGTGCTCGACGTGACGATCCAGCGCGAGGTCGAGCGCCTCGAGGGCCGCCTGCTGTTCCTCGCCTCCATCGGCTCGGCCGGCCCGTATATCGGCCTGTTCGGCACGGTCTGGGGCATCATGACCGCCTTCACCTCGATCGCCGCTTCGAAGAACACCTCGCTCGCCGTGGTGGCGCCGGGCATCGCCGAGGCGCTATTCGCCACCGCGATCGGCCTGTTCGCGGCGATTCCCGCCGTGCTGGCCTACAACAAGCTCCAGGCCACGGTCTCCAAGCAGCAGTCGCGCCTGGAAGGCTTCGCCGACGAGTTCTCCGCCATCCTGTCGCGCCAGATCGACGAGCGCCTGTCGCTCGCCGCCTGACCGACCGCGAAGGGATCGACACATGAGCATGGCGGCGGGCGCGCAAGGGGGCGGCAAGCGGCGGCGGCGCGGCAAGCGCGGCGGGCCGATCAACGAGATCAACATGACGCCGTTCATCGACGTCGTGCTGGTGCTGCTGATCATCTTCATGGTGGCGGCGCCCATGATGACGGTGGGCGTGCCCCTCGACCTGCCGCAATCCAAGGCCTCGCCCCTGAACTCGGACACCAAGCCGGTGACGATCTCGATCCGCCAGTCCGGTCAGGTCTTCCTCGGCGAGGACGAGCTCACCGACGACACCATCATCCCGAAGCTGACCCTGGAGGCCAAGTCCGGCTTCGAGGAGCGCGTCTTCGTGCGCGGCGACAAGCGGGTCGACTACGGCCGGGTCGCGCAGGTGATGGCGATCGTCACCGGCGGCGGCTTCAAGAAGGTGGCACTCGTCACCGAGCCCGAGCAGCGGTAGCGCGTCCGTGAGGCTCCCCTCCTTCCGCAGCGAACCGGGCTTCTGGGTCTCGGCCGGCACCCATGTCGGGCTGCTGGTCTTCGCCCTGTTCAGCGTCGCCGCGCCTGCGCTTCCCGAGGCGCAGGAGGGCGTGCCCATCGAGGTGATCACCGAGAACCAGTTCTCCGAGCTGACCAAGGGCGAGCGCAACGCCGAGAAGCCGTTGTCGGACGCCAAGCCCCGTGCCGACAAGAAGGCGGAGAAGTTCGAAGAGAAGGAGCCGGAGAACGCGAAAGTCGATTCTCCGACAGCGCCGACGCGCACCAGCGACATGAAGCTCGCCAACGCCGACGAGATGCCGCTGCGCGTCAACGAGCCCGACCCGTCGGCGGAAGCGGCCAAGGCCGCCAAGATGGCCAAGGAGAAGGCGGAGGCCGAGAAGGCCGACGCCGCCAAAGCCGAGGCGAAGGCGGAAGCCGCCAAAGCCGAGGCGAAGGCGGAAGCCGCCAAGGCCGCCGCCGCGGAGAAGGCCGCCGCCGCCAAGGCGGAAGCGAAGGCCGCCGCCGCCGAGGCCGCCAAGGCGGAGGCGGTGAAGCGCGAGCAGCTCGCCAAGCTTGTCGAGCGCGAGGAGGCGGAAGCCGCCGCCGCCGAAGCCAAGGCTGCGGATGCGAAGGCCAAAGCCGAGGCGAAAGCCAAGGCGGACGCGGCCAAGGAGGCGGCCAAGGCTGCCGAGAAGGCGGCCGCCGCCAAGGCCGAAGCCAAGGCGAAGGCGGAAGCCGAGGCCGAGCGCCAGAAGGAGATCGCCGAAGCCAAGGCCGAGGAGGCCAAGGAGAAAGCCGAGGCCGCAGCCGCCGCGAAGGCCGAGGCTGCGGCAAAAGCCAAGGCGAAGGCGGTCGCCGATGCGCGCGCCAAGGCCGACGCCGAGGCGAAGGCGCGCAAGCAGGCCGAGCTCGCCGCCAAGTTCAATGCCGGCGACATCAAGTCGATCCTGGCTTCGAAGGCGCCGTCGCAATCCACCGGCTCGACCGGTCACGAGGTCCAGCGCACGGCCTCCCTCGGCGCTGCCACCGGCACCGCGCAGCGCCTGTCGCCCTCGTTGCGCGACGCCCTCGTCGGCATGCTGCAGCAGCAGATCGAGCGCTGCTATTCGGCGCCGCCCGGCGCGGCGCAGGGCGTGGTGCTGCCGGTGCTCGACATCCGCTTGAACGCCGACGGCTCGCTCTCGACCGAGCCGCGGATCATGCGCGGCGGGTCGAGCTCGGTCGACCAGTCGATCGCGCAGGCGGCGTTGCGCGCCGTGCGCCGGTGCGCGCCCTACAAGATCCCGGCGCAGTACCAGCCCTATTACAACGACTGGAAGGCGATCAACGCGGAGTTCGAGTTCACCGCGACCTGACGCCGAAGCCGACCCGAAGTCTCGACCTCGCCGGCACCCGCTCCAACGTTTCCGGACCAAACCCCATGCTGCATCGTTCGCTCACCCGGGCCCGGCACGTGCCCGCCGCCCTCTATGGCCTCGCGCTGCTGCTGCTCGCGGCCATCGGCTTGAGCGCGCCGGCCCAGGCCCAGCTCCAGCTCCGCATCGGTGGCGGCTCGTTCCAGCCGATGCCGATCGCGGTGACCGACTTCTCGGGCGACGCGAACCTCGGCGGCCTCGTCTCGAGCGTCGTGACGAACGACCTGCGCCGCTCCGGCTACTTCCTGCCGCTGGAGAAGGGCCGATTCCCCGAATCGCCGAACTTCGATGCCGCCCCCGGCTTCGAGAAGTGGCGCGCGGCCGGCGTGCAGGGCCTCGTCACCGGCCGCGTCTCGCGCGACGCCTCGGGCCGCCTCAAGGTCGAGTTCCGCCTGTGGGACGTGACCTCGGGCCAGCAGATCACCGGCCAGCAATACGGCACCGACGCCGCCAACGCGCGCCGCGCCGGGCACCTGATCTCGGACAGCGTCTACACCAAGATCACCGGTCTCGGGCCGTGGTTCGACAGCCGCATCGCCTTCGTCGACGAATCCGGCCCGAAGGAGAACCGCCGCAAGCGCCTGATGGTGATGGACCAGGACGGCGCCAACGTCCGGGCGCTCACCACCGGCGAGAACGCCGTCGTCGCCCCGCGCTACTCGCCGGCGACGCAGGACATCGCCTTCATGGCGCAGGCCACCGGCCACCAGCCGCGGGTGCAGGTGATCAACCTCGAGACCGGCAGCCGGACGGCGATGGGCAACTTCGGTTCGATGAGCGCGAGCCCGCGCTTCTCACCCGATGGCCGCCGCCTCATCATGAGCGTGCAGCAGGGCGGCAACGCAGACATCGTCACGATGGACATCGCCTCGAAGGCCCAGCATTCGATCACCAATGGCATGGCGATCGACACTTCGCCGACCTATTCGCCGGACGGCGGCCAGATCGTGTTCGAATCCGACCGGGGCGGCTCGCAGCAGGTCTACGTGATGGGCGCCGACGGCTCGAACCCGCACCGCATCTCGTTCGGGGAGGGCTCGGCCTCGCAGCCGGCCTGGTCGCCCAAAGGCGACCTCATCGCCTTCACCCGCCAGCGCAAGGGTGGCTTCGCGATCTGCGTGATGAAGCCCGACGGCTCCGGCGAGCGGGTGCTGACGGAAGGCTTCCACAACGAGGGGCCGACCTTCGCGCCGAACGGCCAGTACGTGCTGTTCTTCCGCGATCCCGGCGGCCAGGGCGGCGGCAAGCTCTACATGGTCGACATCACCGGCAAGGTCGAAAATCCGGTGCCGACCCCGTCCTACGCCTCCGACCCGACCTGGTCGCCGCTGCTGGCCGGGAAGTAGTTTTCGGAAGCGGAGCCCGGCGACCCGTCGGGCTCCGCTTCACCCGCGCTTCTGCGCCTTCACGTATCCACCGATCGCGGCCTGGCAGTTCGGCGAGAGGCTGGCGCGGTTCTGCTTGAAGCAGGCCTGGACCTCCGGGGCGTCGGGGGAGAATTCGCTGCATAGGGCGAGGTAATCGCCGGTGCAGTTCTGCTTCATCGCGGCGCGGTCGGGCACGGCCGAAGCGTTCGGCGCGGCGAGCGCGGCGGTGGCGGACAGGGTGAACGCGAACACGGTACGAACGAGCAAGGTCGGCTTCCTTCAGCGACCCGGACGACCCGGGCGGAGGTGCGTAGACCAGCCCATCCTGGCCGGAATGGGTTAGCTTGGCCGTCGGCCTCCAGCCTCACCCCTCGCGCAGAAGCCGGTCGCGCGCTCGGAGTGCCGGGAAGAGCCGGCCCCAGAGCACGGCGACCAGCACGGTGGCCGCGCCCCCGACGACCACGGCCGGCACCGCGCCGATCAGCGCCGCGACCGATCCGGACTCGAACTCGCCGAGTTCGTTCGAGGCGCCGATGAAGACGGTGTTCACCGCCGACACCCGGCCGCGCATCGCGTCCGGGGTCTCGCCTTGAACGAATGTCTGGCGGACGTAGACGCTGATCATGTCGGCGGCACCCGTGACGAACAGGCAGGCCATCGACAGCGGCAGGGAGGTCGAAAGGCCGAACACGATGATCGCGACACCGAAGACCGCTACGGCGCGCAGCATCCTCACGCCCGCATGGCGCCGCAGCGGCCGGTAGGCCAGCACGACGGCCATCAGCACGGCGCCGGCCGCGGGCATGCTCCGAAGCGCCCCGAGCCCGAGCGGGCCGACATGCAGCACCTCGGCCGCAAAGATCGGCAGCAGGGCGGTGGCGCCCCCGAGCAGCACCGCGAACAGGTCGAGGCTGATCGCGCCGAGCACCACCGGATGGGCCCGGATATAGCCGATCCCGGCCGACAGCGTCGCCCAGGTCACCGGCGGCCGCTCCGACACGGGGGCCGGGCGGAAGCGGATCGCGGCGGTGGCGACCGCCGCGAGGGCGAAGCTGGCGGAGGCCGAGCCGAACACCACCTTGGGCCCAAGGGCGTAGAGGAAGCCGCCGAGCGCCGGCCCGAGCACCGACGCGCTCTGCCAGAGCGAGGCGTTCCAGGCGATCGCCGAGCCGAACAGGTCGCGCGGCACCAAGGTCGGCAGCAGCGCCTGCAGGGAGGGGTTGGCGAAGGCGCGCGCCGTACCGATCAACACGACGAGCCCGTAGATCGGCCAGACCGCGCCGACGCCGCTCCATGCGTAGGCGAGCAGCGCCGCGCTGGTCGCCGCCTGCACCGCGAAGGACGCCGCCGCCACCAGGCGCCGGTCGTAGGTGTCGGCGACGTGCCCGGTGATCAGCGCGGCCAGCATCGCTGGGAGGAACCCCGCCAGCCCGACGAGGCCGAGCGCGAGCGCCGAGTGGGTCAGGTCGTAGACGAACCAGCCGACCGCCACCGCCTGCATCTGGTAGGCAAGGCCGGTGAGGAACCGGGACATGCCGAACAGGCGGAAGTCACCGTTGCGGAAGACGGTCCAGCCGGATGAGGAAGGTTCGTACATCGCCTGCGTCGTGGCCACGCGAAACCGCTTGGTCAAGCCGGCCGGCGAGGTCGTATTGAGCGTCTGCGTCGAGACTGCGATACCAAGCGTGTGGATCGCTGCGAACGCGTCGTCGGCGTCATGGAATGTCTGCGATGCCGTCGCCGACCGCTGGCGGGACGACAGGGCGCAACCTTACTCTTAGATAGCCCCTTTGACTTACACCTAGAAGTTGTTGCTACGACCCAGAAACTAATATGTCATGTTAAAAGTCTTGGAAGCCGATTTTTTAAGCTTGCTACGCAATATTACATGAAGATCACGAACTACAAGGCACACTGGAATGTCGTTTATCAACCAGAAGGTGAATGCCGTCATCGATGCGATCGACCGGTCACAGGCCCGCATTGTGTTCGGCCTGGACGGCCGGATCCTCGATGCAAACGCGAATTTCCTGAGCCTGTTCGGCTATGCCTTGTCTGAGATCCGCGGCCAGCATCACGGAATCTTGATGGAGGGCGCCGAGCGCGAGACCGCAGAGTATCGAGCGTTCTGGGAGGCCTTGGCCCGCGGCGAGGCGCAAGCCCGCACCTTCAAGCGCGTCGCCAAGGACGGCCGTGAGATCTGGCTGCAGGCCTCCTACAATCCGGTGCTCGATCGCGGCGGCCGGCCGGTACAGGTCGTCAAACTCGCCACCGACATCACCGCCGAGACCAAGGCGGCAGCAATCTGCCAGGGCCAGATCGATGCGCTCAACCGCTCCCAGGCGGTGATCCACTTCACGCTGGACGGCATCGTCACCGATGCGAACGCGAACTTCCTTACGACGATGGGCTACCGCCTCGACGAAATCAAAGGCCGCCACCACCGGATCTTCGTCGAGGCGGCGGACGCTGCCTCGCCCGCCTACGCCGCGTTCTGGAAGATGCTAGCCGCGGGCACCTTCCAGGCGGGCGAGTTCCGCCGGGTGGGCAAGGCCGGCCAGGAGGTCTGGATCCACGGCGCCTACAATCCGATCCTGGACCGCGATGGACGTCCCTTCGCCGTGGTGAAGTTCGCTACCGACGTGACCGCGCAGGTGAACGAGCGCCGCCGCCGCGCTGAAGGCCAGCGCCTCATCCAGGTCGACCTCGGCCACATCATGCAGGAGATGTCGGGGGTCAGCCGCCAATCGACCGAGACCGCGCGCGCGGCGGCCGAGACCTCCGGCAACGTCCAGGCGGTGGCGGCCGGGGCCGAGGAGTTCTCGGCGTCGATCGAGGAACTGACCCGGCACGCGGTCGAGGCGAAGTCGGCATCCGACGAGGCGGTCGGCCGCTCGGACGAAGCGCGCACCATCATCTCCGGCCTCACGGCCTCGGCCGAGCGGATCGGCAGCGTCATCACCACGATTCGCACCATCGCCGACCAGACCAACCTCCTGGCGCTGAACGCGACCATTGAGGCGGCGCGCGCCGGTCAGGCTGGCCGCGGCTTCGCGGTGGTCGCCGCCGAGGTGAAGGCCCTAGCCACGCAGTCGTCGCAGGCGACCGAGGAGATCGGGAGGCAGGTCACCGCCGTGCAGGAGGCGACGGCCGAGGCCGTGCGGGCGATCGAGCTCGTGAGCCAGACGATCGGGCAGGTCAGCCAAATCTCGCTCAGCGTCTCCTCCGCCGTGACGCAGCAGGCGGCGGTGACGCGTGACATGTCGGTGAACATGCAGAACGCGGCCGAGAGCGTCCAGCGCGTCCGGCTGAACATGGACGGCATCGCCGACGCCTCGAGGACCGTCGACACCCGCGTCCAGGCCGTGGCCGAGGCGGCCCGCGCCCTCGGCTGAACCGGGGCGGCCTACTCGGCCGCCTCCTCGGTCGCCTCGGATTCCGCGCCCCGCGCCGTGTGCGACGCGGGCTGGACGATCGGGAAGGTGCAGCTCACGCAGGTGCCGGCGCCGGGGCGCGAATCGAGCGAGACCCGGCCGCCATGCAGCTCGACGAAGGAGCGCACGATCGACAGGCCGAGGCCGACCCCGCGATGGCGCGTGCCGAGGGTGTGGCTCTCGAACCGGTCGAACACGTGGGCGGCGATCTCGGGCGGCATGCCGCGACCCCGGTCGCGCACGCTGAGGACGAGGTCGCCGGCCGTCCGGCGCGCCTGCACGGTGATGCTCTGGCCGGCGCTGGAGAAGCCGACGGCGTTCGACATCAGGTTGAAGAGGATCTGGCGGACGCGCTTCCCGTCCACGAACACGCTGCCGATGTCGTCGGGCACGTCGAGGACGAGGCTGAGATCGGATTCCGCGAGACGGTCCTCGATGCCGAGCAGCGCGGCCTCGATGGTGGCCTGAACGTCCACGGTCTCGCGCTGGAGCTCGAGGGAACCGGCATCGATCGAGGCGAGGTCGAGGATGTCGTTGATGATCACCAGGAGCGCGCCGGACGAGCGCATGATGTGATCGGAATATTCGCGCTGGCGGGCGTTCAGCGCACCCACGGTCTCGTCTCCAAGAAGCTGGGTGAAGCCGATGATGTTGGTGAGCGGCGAGCGCAGCTCGTAGGAGACGTGGTGGACGAAGGTGTCGCGAAGCTGCGCCGCCTTTTCGAGCGCGTCGTTCTTCTCGGTCAGCGCCCGCTCGACGTTCACGCTTGCGGTGACGTCGATCAGGGTGATCAACGTCGCGCCTTCGGGCAGAGGCTGGGCGGTGCAGTCGAGCACGGTGCCGTCCACCATCTCGAGCTTGCAGGCGATGGCGGTGCGCGATTCGAGGCCGACCACCGCGTCGCGGATGTCGAGCCACGGCTCGTCGGCTGGCGCCAGCACGCGGCAGGCCTCGATCACCGCCTCGACGTGCGGGCGGGCTTCCAGGCTCTCGTGGTCTAGTCGCCAGGCAGCGGCGAAGGCACGGTTGGCAAAGGTGAGGCGCCCGTCGGCGCCGAACACCGCCACCGGCTCCTTGAGGGTATCCAAGGTCTCGGCCTGCACCCGCATCAGCGCATTGTATTGCGATTCGAGCTTCATCCGGTCCGAGACGTCGTCGAACAGGTAGGTCAGGCCGCCTTGCGGGTTCGGCTCGGCCAGCACCCGCAGTGTGCGGCCGTCGGGCAGGTACCACCAGGCCGGGTTGGCTTCCGCCGACCGGTAGGCGGCCAGCACGCCCTGCTTCCAGCTGCGGAAGTCGGCATGCTCCTCGAGCTTTCGCGCGGCGCGCAGGTGGTCGAGGATCTCGCCGTCGAGGGGGCGGGCGTCGAGGAAGCCTTGGTCGAGGTCCCAGAGCTGGCGGTAGGCGGCGTTGTGGAAGATCAGCCGCTGGCCGGCATCGAACATTGCGACCGCGGTCGGCAGCTGGTCCAGGGTGCGGACATTGGCGTCCATCTGGCGCTGCAGGTCGGCGCGCACACTCTCCAGCTCGGAGACGTCCACCGCGATCCCGACCCGTCCGCCCTCCAGGGCGGTCTCGGTGACGTCGAGGATACGCCGGCCACCCGCCACCACCGCGGACAGGCGAAGTGCAGGACGTGGCCCGGCGGGGCGGCGCTGGGCGTCCTCGCGGGCGATCATCTCGCGGGCCGGACGGTCGAGGAGCTCGATGCCGTCCTGGATCGCACCCTCGCGGGTGGTGGCTTCCACGGCGGCGACGTAGGCGGTGTTGACCCAGGCGAGGCTGCCCTCGCGGTTGCGCCGCCAGACCGGCTGCGGGATCGCGTCGAGGAGGCCGGCCAGCGCCGAGAGGCCGCGGCGGGCATCTTCCAGGGTCTCGCGCAACTCGGAGATCTGCCGTCGGTCCTCGGTGGTCTCGCGCAGGCGCAGCAGGACGCGGCCGGCCACCGCCTGACCCTGCGCCTCAATGCTGCCACCGGACTGGCTCCGCAGCGTCGCGCGGAAGCTCGTGCCGCGCACCCGAAGCGCCTCGACGGCGGCCTCGACCGCCTCGGCGTCGGCGGGGACGAGCCAGCTGCCGAAGGCGAGGATGCGGCGGGCCGAGCCGGAGGCCGGACGCGCGCCGTCGAAGGCGAGGCCGACATCGCCTTCGACCACCGCCTCGCTGCGGCCGTCCCAGGTCACGATGATCTGGCGCTCAGCGGCGAGCAGCATTTCGGCCCGGTCGTGGGCGCCGCTGAGGGCGTCGAGGGCCGCCGCCTGCTCGCGCTCGCGGCGGGTCCAGCGCGAGCGCTCGCTCAGATAGAGAAGGGCGACGATGGTGGCGAAGGCGACGAGGCCGCCGAAGATCGCTGCGGCGGCGACGTTGTGCATGTGCGAGCCGAAACCCCAGCTCGGAAGGTCGGCGCCCGCCGCAAGGGAGGGAGCCGGCAGGCCGACGGCGGCGATGAAGAGAGCGCCGGCCCCGGCTGTGCGCCGTGCCGCCCGATCGACCGCCATGATCCGTCCCGTCTCCAAAAACCGCCGGTCAGATCGACGCGAACGAACGCGCGGCGACGGGTCCCCGCCCGCACGATTCGGGTGGATGGAGATCCGACGACCCGACGACCTGTCGAACCGCAGGTAGTCTAACGCGCCGGGGATTTGCGCCGGAAGGGGAATTAGCTTGGCTGTAACCCGTCGCCGGCAGGTCGCGGACGAACGACACACAGAAGACACAGTCCGCCATGGCCCTTGCGGCTTGACAAACGAAGAGGGCCCGGCGCTTCCGCTGGGCCCTCTTGTCGCTCGTCCGTACCGGTCGGCGCGTGCCCGCGCCGAGTGCCTCAGTAGCGGTAGTGGTCGGGCTTGAACGGGCCGTTCTCGGAGACGCCGATGTAGGCGGCCTGGTCGGGGCGGAGCTTGGAGAGCTTCACGCCGATCTTCTCGAGGTGGAGGAGGGCCACCTTCTCGTCCAGCGCCTTCGGCAGGGTGTAGACCTGCTTCTGGTACTTGCCCGGGTTGGTCCAAAGTTCGATCTGGGCGAGCGTCTGGTTGGTGAACGAGGCCGACATCACGAAGGACGGGTGGCCGGTGGCGTTGCCGAGGTTCACCAGGCGTCCTTCCGACAGCAGGATGATGCGGTGGCCGTCGGCGAAGGTGATCTCGTCCACCTGCGGCTTGATGTTCGACCACTTGAGGTTCTTGAGGCCGGCGACCTGAATCTCGTTGTCGAAGTGACCGATGTTGCAGACGATCGCCCGGTCCTTCATTGCCCGCATGTGGTCGAGGGTGATGATGTCCTTGTTGCCGGTGGCGGTGACGAAGATGTCGGCGCGCGGCGCCGCGTCTTCCATCGTCACGACCTCGTAGCCTTCCATCGCGGCCTGGAGCGCGCAGATCGGGTCGACCTCCGAGACCAGCACGCGGCAGCCGGCGTGGCGCAGGGAGGACGCCGAGCCCTTGCCGACGTCGCCGAAGCCGGCGACCATTGCGACCTTGCCGGCCATCATCACGTCGGTGCCGCGGCGGATGCCGTCGACCAGCGACTCGCGGCAGCCGTAGAGGTTGTCGAACTTCGACTTGGTGACGGCGTCGTTCACGTTGATCGCCGGGAAGAGCAGCTTGCCCTCCTTGGCGAGGTTGTAGAGGCGGTGAACGCCGGTCGTGGTCTCTTCGGAGACGCCCTTGATCGAGTCGGCGAGACCGGCGAACCAGCCCTTCGGCTTCTCGGCGAGCTTCTTCTTCAGGAGCGCGAAGAAGATCTCCTCCTCCTCGGACTCCGGCTTGTCGAGGAAGGCGGTGTCGCCGTTCTCGGCGCGCAGGCCCAGGTGGACGAACATGGTGGCGTCGCCGCCGTCGTCGAGGATCATGTTCGGCATGCCGCCGCCATGCCAGTCGAACAGCTTCGAGGTGTAGTCCCAGTACTCCTCCAGGGTCTCGCCCTTGATGGCGAAGACCGGGATGCCGGCCGCGGCGATCGCCGCGGCGGCGTGGTCCTGGGTCGAGTAGATGTTGCAGGACACCCAGCGGATGTCGGCGCCGAGGGACTTCAGCGTCTCGATCAGCACCGCGGTCTGGATCGTCATGTGCAGCGAGCCGGCGATCTTGGCGCCCTTGAGCGGCTGCGACGGGCCGTACTCCTCGCGGGTGGCCATCAGGCCCGGCATCTCGGTCTCGGCGATCGAGATCTCCTTGCGGCCGTAATCGGCCAGGCCGATGTCCTTGACGATGTAATCCTGGGCCGAAGAAATCTGGGCCATGTCGCGTCGCTCCGTATCTCGGGTTGCCTCTCGCCGAGGCATCTAGCAGAGCACCGGATACGAAGCAATCAAGACATAAAGATGTCTTTATGCGTTTTCGAACGAACGACTTCAGGAAGCGTGCGCTCAGCTCTTCAGGCGGTAGCCGGTGCGGAAGATCCAGGCGACGAGGCCGAGGCAGACCGCCAGAAACAGGCCGGTCATCGCGAGGCTGATGCCGATGGCGACGTCGGCCGTGCCGAAGAAGGCCCAGCGGAATCCACTGATTAGGTAGACCACCGGGTTGGCGAGGCTGACGGTCCGCCAGAACGGCGGCAGCATCTCGATCGCGTAGAAGCTGCCGCCGAGGAAGGTCAGCGGCGTCACGACGAGGAGCGGCACCAGTTGCAGCTTCTCGAAGCCGTCGGCCCAAAGGCCGATGACGAAGCCGAACAGGCTGAAGGTCACCGCCGTCAGCACCAGGAAGGCCATCATCCAGACCGGGTGCTCGATGTGCAGCGGCACGAACAGGGCGGCGGTGGCGAGGATGATCAGCCCGATCAGGATCGATTTCGAGGCCGCGGCGCCGACATAGCCGAGCACCACCTCCACCGGTGAGATCGGCGCCGACAGGATTTCGTAGATCGTGCCCGCGAAGCGCGGGAAGTAGATGCCGAACGAGGCGTTGGCGATGCTCTGGGTCAGCAGCGCGAGCATCACCAGGCCCGGCACGATGAACAGGCCGTAGGGCACGCCGTCGACGGTGCTCATGCGCGACCCGATCGCCGCACCGAACACCACGAAGTAGAGCGAGGTCGAGATCACCGGCGCGAGGATGCTCTGCATCGCCGTGCGCCAGAAGCGGCTCATCTCGAACCGATAGATCGCGCGGATGGCGGGCCAGTTCATCGGTTTGCCTCTCGATGCTGACGCCCCGAGAGGCGAGCGCCGCACGGGTGGCGACGCGCGTTCGCGCTCGCCGGCAGCCGGGGGATGGTGGGTTGGGATCTCGCGGCCGCCGGGATCATGCGCGTTCCCTGACGAGGTCGACGAAGATATCTTCCAGAGATGACTGGCTGGTGCGCAGGTCGCTGAACCGGATGCCGGCCGCGCCGAGGTCGGTGAGCAGGCCGGTGATGCCGGTGCGCTCGGCCTTGGCGTCGTAGGTGTAGACGAGCTCCTGCCCGCCTTGGCTCAATTCAAGGCCGCCGTCGGCAAGGTCGGCCGGCAACGCGGCCAGCGGCGCCTGCAACTGAAGCGTGAGCTGCTTGCGCCCGAGTTTGCGGATCAGCTCGGCCTTCTCCTCGACCAGGATGATCTCGCCCTTGCGGATCACGCCGATCCGGTCGGCCATCTCTTCGGCTTCTTCGATGTAGTGCGTGGTTAGGATCACGGTCACGCCCTGCTCGCGCAGGCGCCGCACCATGCGCCACATGTCCTGGCGCAGTTCCACGTCGACGCCCGCCGAGGGCTCGTCGAGGAACAGCACCGTCGGCTCGTGCGAGAGCGCCTTGGCGATGAGAACCCGGCGCTTCATGCCGCCCGACAGGGTCATCAGCCGCGCGTCGCGCTTCTCCCAGAGCGAGAGGTCGCGCAGCACGCGCTCAATGTGGCCTGGGTCCTTCTTCAGCCCGAACAGTCCGCGGGTAAAGCTCACCGTGTTCCACACGCTCTCGAAGGCGTCGGTGGTGAGTTCTTGAGGCACCAGCCCGATCGCCTTGCGCGCGCCACGATAGCCAGAGCCGATGTCGTGCCCGTCCACCGTCACGGTGCCGGTGCTCGGCGTGACGATGCCGCAGACGATGTTGATGAGCGTCGACTTGCCGGCCCCGTTCGGCCCAAGCAGGGCGAAGATCTCGCCGCGGGCGATCGCGAGGTTCACGGTCTTCAAGGCCGAGAGGCCCGAGGCATAGGTCTTCGACAGGTTCTCGATAGAGATGATCGGCGACATCGTGGCCCGTTCAGGAAGTTCCGGCTCGGCGAAGGCGGAAAGGGCGTGCCCTACAGCATTTCCGTAGCGTCCTGCAGGGCGACGAATTAGACGCCCATCGCGCGCGGTGTCGAATGGCACCTGCCACTTTCACGTACACCTCGGCAGCCATCGCGCCCGGCTCAGCGCTTGCGCGGCGCCCGCCTCGCCGGCTTGCGGACCGGCGGCACCACCTCCGCGTCCACCTCGAACATCTCGTCGGACTCCGCCGGCACCGGTGCGACCGCGCGCGGCGCCGGCTTCGGCACCGGGCGGAAGCGCGGCGGGTCGGCGACCGTCTCGGGCGCTTCCCACACCGCCAACATCGGCATCGGCGGCGGGTCGCGCTTCGGGCGGCCGCGCGGCTTCAGTTCGGGCTCCGGCTTCGGGTCGAAGGCGTGGGCCAGCACCTTCTTCATCACGCCGGGCAGCGGCTCCTCGTCGAGGTCGCGGCGCGGGGTGAAGCGCATCCCGGCCGGCGCCTGCGTCGACAGCGCGACGCGGGCCAGGAACACGGTCAGCTCCAGCGGGAAGTGGGTGAAGCCGTGCCGCACCAGGCCGGGCAGGCGCTTCCAGCGCGCGTCGAGCGGCGCGTCGAGGAGCGCGCCGGCAGGGTCGTAGTCGGGCGCCCACGGGCTCATCGGCGGCTCGGCCATGCTGCCGAGCAGGCCTTCCGGCGGGCGGGTGCGGAGCAGGACCGCCTCGTCGCCCGAGCGGACCACGACGAAGGCCGCGCCGCGCCGCAGGGTGCCTTTCACCGCCTTGACCTTGCGCGGGTAGGTCTCCGGGTTGCCGGCCGCGCGGGCGCGACAGGGCGCCATCCACGGGCACAGCGCACAGGCCGGACGCTTGGGCGTGCAGATGGTGGCGCCGAGATCCATCACGGCCTGCGCGAAGTCGCCGGGCCGCTCGGTCGGCACCAAAGCTTGCGTCACGCGCCGGATCTCGGGACGTGCGCCGGGCAAGGGCGCCTCGATCGAAAACAGCCGCGTCATCACGCGCTCGACGTTGCCGTCCACCGCCGCCTCCGGCCGGTCGAAAGCGATCGCCGCCACCGCGCCCGCCGTGTAGGCGCCGACGCCGGGGAGCTTGCGCAACCCATCGAGGGTGTCGGGGAATCGCCCAGCCGCAGCGACCGCCTTGGCGCAGGCGTGGAGGTTGCGCGCCCGGGAATAGTAGCCGAGCCCGGCCCAGGCCGACATCACCGCCTCCTCCGGGGCCGCGGCCAGGGCCTCGATGTCGGGGAAACGGGCGAGGAAGGTCGCGAAGTAGGGCTTCACCGCCGCGATCGTGGTCTGCTGCAGCATCACCTCGGAGAGCCAGACCCGGTAGGGATCGGGCCGCTCGCCGGGCAGCGCGCGCCAAGGCAGGACGCGGCGGTGCCGGTCGTACCAGACCAGCAGGTCGGCGGCCTTCGGGGAGGGTTCGGACGCAGGCATCGCCGGCAGGCATAGCGGCATGGCGCGTGCGCCGAAAGCGCTCCCTTTGCCGCCGGCCCTGCGCTATCCTCGCCGCCGCAACCGGCGGGATCTTCCACAAGCATGGCGCGCGTCAAACCGCTGGCCGAACTGATCGAGGGCTGCATCGGCCCGGCCTTCGCGGCGCAGGGCTTCGCCTCGACCGACATCCTCGCGGCGTGGCCGGACATCGTCGGCGAGCGCCTAGCGAAGTTCTGTAGGCCCTCGAAGCTCGAATGGCCCAAGCGCAAGCGCCGGACCGAGGACGCGCCCGATTCGGGCACGCTGGTGGTGCGGGTCGAGGGCGTGTTCGCGATCGAGCTGCAGCATCTGGCGCCGGTGGTGATCCAGCGGATCAACGCCCATTACGGCTGGGCCTGCGTCGGCCGCATCGTGCTGCAGCAGGACCGGGTCGGGCGCGTCGCCCGGCGCGCACCGGAACCGACGGTGGATCCGGGCCGGCGCGGCGAGATCGCGCAGGCGGTCTCCGCCATCGAGCACGACGGCCTACGCGATGCCCTCGACCGCCTCGGGCTCGCCGTCGTGGCGACCTCGCCCCGGCGCTAGGCGCCTTGCCAGGGTGCGCCGGCGCGGTTACCGCATCCCGAGAAGTCGACAGGACGGAACGCGGAAGGCAGGCACGGCCATGATCACCCGGCGCGACGCTTTGAAAGCCACGGGCCTCGCCATCGGCGCCGCCCTCATCCTGCCGAAGCTGTCGGCGGCCGCGTTCGCCGAGAGCGTGCCGGTCGACGGGCTGATGCAGCCGGGTCCGCTGGGCGACGTCTGGCTCGGGCCGAAGGACGCGAAGGTGACGATCATCGAGTACGCATCGATGACCTGCTCGCACTGCGCCGCCTTCCACAAGGCAACCTACCCGACCCTCAAGGAGCGCTACATCGACACCGGCAAGGTACGGTTCACGCTACGGGAATTCCCCCTCGATCCCCTCGCCACCGCCGCCTTCATGCTGGCGCGCTGCGACGGCGACGCGAAGTACTACCCGATCACCGACCTGCTCTTCGACCAGCAGCCGGCCTGGGCCTTCACGCCGAAGCCCGTCGACGCCCTGGAGCAGATGCTGAAGCAGGCCGGGATCTCGAAGGACAAGTTCGAGACCTGCCTCAAGGACCAGAAGCTTTACGCCGCCGTGAACGGCGTGAAGCAACGCGGGCTCGAGACCTTCAAGGTCGATTCGACGCCGACCTTCTTCATCAACGGCGAGCGTTACACCGGCGAGATGACGGTCGATGGAATCGAGAAGATCATCAAGCCGATCCTCGGCGCGTGAGGGGGTTCCGGCCGGCCTGCGCGCGACGGCTTGCGCGCGTGCGGGCTTGGGCCGGAATTCCTCAATGCCGAGAATGATTTAAGCTCGGCCTTTCGAGCCTTGACACCCTGGGGCGCCGAAACTAAGGTGCGCCGCGCTTCAAGGAGGCAATCCGCCCGGTTTCGTTCCTCTCGCCAATGTGAGTTTTCGCTGTGAGCGGCAACGACGCAAGGGAGGAGGGTGGGACCGGACGGCCCGTGCCGCCCGACAGCGAACTCTCGGCGAGGCTCCGACGTCTCGAGACGCAGATCGAACGGAAGCGGCCCCCGGCCCCTCCCGCTCATCCGTCGCGTTCAGGGTCGTCCGGAAATCCCTCCGCCCTCGGGCAGGCCATGACGATCTCCACTGAGTTCGTCGCCGGCGTGATCGCGGGCGGGGTACTCGGCTGGATCTTCGATCGGATGCTCGGGACGAAGCCCTGGGGACTGATCGTCTTCCTGATGCTGGGGTTCGTCGCCGGCGTCTTCAACGTGATGCGGGCGTCCGGTTTCGCCGGGGCCCGTTCCGGACGGGACACCCCACGGGATCCGTGAGGGCGACCGGTGTCTTGTGACCAACGACCGGGTTCGGCCATGCGGGCCGCCGGCAGCGAAACGTGAGGGCGGAAGACGGCATGGCGGCCAGCATCGACCCGGGGCACTCCGTCGCCTTGCGACCGGATCCGATCCATCAGTTCGAGCTCAAGTCGATTCTGCCCTTCGGGCATCTCGGCCATCAGGAACTCGCGTTCACCCAGTCGGCGCTGTACATGTTCGCCGCCGTCGGCGTCATCGCGCTCCTGACGATCGTCGCGACCTCCAGCCGCTCGGTGGTGCCGGGCAGGATGCAGTCGCTGGCTGAGATCTTCTACGAGTTCATCGCCGACACCCTGCACCAGGCCACCGGCGACGGCGGCAAGCGCTTCATGCCGCTGGTGTTCTCGCTGTTCATGTTCGTGCTGATCCTCAACCTGTTCGGCATGATCCCCTACGCCTTCGCGGTGACGAGCCACCTCGTCGTCACCTTCGGCCTCGCGGCCCTGGTGATCTCGGTCGTGGTGATCTACGGCGTGATGAAGCACGGCGCCCACTTCTTCGGCCTGTTCGTGCCGCAGGGCGTTCCGAAGCCGCTGCTGGCGCTTCTGGTGCCGATCGAGGTGATCTCGTTCATCTCGCGGCCGATCAGCTTGTCGGTGCGTCTGTTCGCCAACGTGCTCGCCGGGCACATCGCGATGAAGATCTTCGCATTCTTCGTCGTCGGGCTGCTTTCCGCAGGCGCATGGAGCGTGCTATCGCCCCTCCCGCTGTTCCTGACGATCGCGCTGACGGCCCTCGAATTCCTCGTTGCGGCGCTTCAGGCCTACGTCTTCGCGACGCTGACGGCGATCTACCTCAACGACGCGCTTCACCCCGGCCACTAACGGCCGGCTCCACCCGCGGCAAACGACGCACTCGTTTCTAGACACTTCAGGAGTTTTCTATGGATCCCGTCGCTGCGAAGTACATCGGCGCCGGCCTCGCTTGCCTCGGCATGGCCGGCGCGGGCATCGGCCTCGGAAATCTGTTCGGCCAGTTCCTGGCGGGCGCCCTTCGCAACCCCTCGGCCGCCGACGGCCAGCGCGCTACGCTGCTCCTCGGCTTCGCGCTGACGGAAGCGCTCGGCATCTTCTCGCTGCTGATCGCCCTGCTCCTGCTGTTCGCCGTCTGATCGACGTCGACATCGCCGCCGCGCCGTTCCAGGCCGCGGCGGCCGATCACCGGTGAGCGCTCCGCCCGTCGCGCGAGCGCTCGATTTCTTCCAAGGTCATACGGACGGGGCCATGGCGCAGCCGAATTCCCTCACCACACCGCCTCCCGGTTCCGACGTCCACATGGTGCCGGCCGGCGCCCCGGAGCCGGTGCATTCCGCTGCGTTCCCGCCCTTCGAGACCCACACCTTCCTGGCGCAGCTGATCTGGCTCGCCCTCGCCTTCGGCCTGCTCTACTGGCTGATGGCCAACATCGCCCTCCCGCGCATCCAGGGCATCCTGCACGACCGCTCCGCGCGACTCGCCGCCGACCTCGACCAGGCGCAGGCGATGAAGGCCGAGGCCGACGCCGCCGGCGAGGCCTACGCCAAGTCGCTGCGCGACGCGCAGGGCAAGGCCCGCGAGATCGCCCAGGGCACCCGCAACGACCTTGCCGCCGCCGCCGAGACCAAGCGAAAGGCGCTCGAGGCCGAGCTCAACCAGAAGATCGCAGCCTCCGAGGCGACGATCCAGAGCCGGACCCAGGAAGCCATGGGTAACGTGCGCTCCATCGCCAGCGAGACCGCCTCGGCGATCGTCGAGCGGCTGACGGGCCAGGCGCCGGACCAGGCCAGCCTCGACCGCGCCCTCGATTCCACCGCGACCGCGCACTGAGACGGAAGAACCCATCATGTTGATGACAGCGGAATTCTGGGTTGCCGTCGCGTTCGTCATTTTCATGGCGATCGTCTGGAAGGTCGGCGGCTTCGGGATCATGACCAAGGGCCTCGACGGCCGCGCCACCCGCGTCCGCCACGAGCTCGACGAGGCCAAGCGCCTGCGCGAGGAGGCGGCCGCCGTGCTCGCCGACTACAAGCGTCGCCGCACGGAAGCGGAGCGCGAGGCCGAGACGATCATCTCGAGCGCCCGCGAGGAAGCCGAGCGCGCCGCAGCCGAAGGCCGCCAGCGCCTCGACGACTTCATCGCCCGCCGCACCAAGTCGGCCGAGACCAAGATCGCCCAGGCCGAGGCGAAGGCCCAGGCCGAAGTCCGCGCCGCCGCGGCCGACGCCGCGGTGAAGGTCTCCGAGACGATCCTGCGCGAGCGCATGCAGGGCGACGCCGCCCAGGCGCTGGTGCGTTCCAGCCTCGGCGAGATCCGGACCCGCATGCGGGCGTAAGCGCCGCATCACCGTGACGAACGGATCAAGCCGCCTTCGGGCGGCTTTTTCGTGTGCTTTCCAATGTGCGGAAGTCGTTCGAGCAGGCTTGTGCGTCGTTCGACGCCAGCGCAGTCGGACGCCCCCGCCGTTCGAGGAAGGGGCGTGCGACTGCGGGCTTAACTGACAAGACGACGATGAGTGGTGGGCGCCAGGCGCGGGTGGTTCAGCCTGCCGCGCCCATCACCGCGCGCAGCTTCGCGCGGTAGGTGTCGATGACCACGAGCTTACCGGCGCGCTCGGCGTGCCAGAACGTCCAGCCGTTGCAGGCGGGCAGGCCCTGGACCAGGGCCCCGACCTTGTGGATCGAGCCGATGGCGACGCCGACGTCGAGCTGGCCGTCCGGACGCACGGTCGCCTTGAAGCGGCGGCGCTCGTCGGTGAGCACGTCGCCGGCCTTGAGGTGCCCGGCCTCGACCACGGAGAGGAACGGCACCCGCGGCTCGGCGCGCTTGGTCGGCGCGACGAGGAGCGCAGCCCGCGACAGCGGCACGACCGCGTCGATGCGCCGACGCGCGGCCTCCGCGTAGACCTCTTCGCGCTCGCAGCCGATGAAGCGGCGGCCTAGCAGCTTGGCCACGGCGCCGGTGGTGCCGGTGCCGAAGAACGGGTCGAGCACCACGTCGCCGGGGTTAGTCGCCGAGAGCAGCGTGCGCGCCAGCAGCGCCTCGGGCTTCTGGGTCGGGTGGACCTTGTTGCCGTCGGCACCCTTGAGGCGCTCGTCCCCGGTGCAGAGCGGAATGAACCAGTCCGAGCGCATCTGGAGGTCTTCGTTCCCCCCTTTGAGCGCGTCGTAGTGGAAGGTGTAGCCTTTCGATTCGGCGGAGCGGGAGGCCCAGATCAGGGTCTCGTGCGCGTTGGTGAAGCGCTTGCCGCGGAAGTTCGGCATCGGGTTGGCCTTGCGCCAGACGATGTCGTTGAGGATCCAGAAACCAAGATCCTGCAGCGCGCTGCCGACGCGGAAGATGTTGTGGTACGAGCCGATGACCCACAGGGTGGCGTTCGGCTTCATCACCCGGCGGCAGGCGGTGAGCCAATCGCGGGTGAAGCTGTCGTAGCTGGCGAAGCTTGCAAACTTGTCCCAGTCGTCGTCGACGGCGTCGACCCGGCTCTGGTCCGGCCGCATCAGCGAGGCGTCGCCGAGCTGCAGGTTGTAGGGCGGGTCCGCGAAGACGCAATCGACAGAGGATGCCGGCAGGCGGTTCATCGCCTCGATGCAGTCGCCGACGAGGATCTCGTCGAGGGGAAGGCGCTGGACGGCGGGTACGAGACCCATCCGTGGTGCCGACGAAGCGCGCCCGGTACGCGAGACAAGTTTCCGGGCGGCGGCGTCGGCAACCACGGTACGCGGGGAAGCCATGGCAAACACCGGTTACGCGACTGACAGGCAGACTATGCCCCCGTTAAGGTAAAGGTCGGGTTTCCAATTTGCGGAACTTCATGTCCCGGTTTGGGGCTGGCTCTGCTTGCAAGCTCTCCGATCTGGTCGCCGTGCGTTGCGTTCACACGGATTTAACCTTTGCCGCCGGCGCGGTTTGCCTGGTCGACTCCGAACGCAATCCGCCCCGGCCGGAGCCGACACGGAGTGCGCAACGAAGTGATCGCAGCGTTGCAACTTCAGACATGGAAAAGGCCGCCCCTCCCGGGGCGGCCCTTTCATTCGGCAATCTAAAAAGAAATCACCCGCCGATGCGGTTGGCGAGGGTGGCCGAGTGGCCGTGCTCGTCGGCGATGTAGGGCAGCGCCTCATTGGCGAACTGGCGGCCTGCGGCGTTGTCGCCGTTGCGCGAGTAGGTCTCGTAGAGTGCCAGGGTGCGGGCGTCCGAGCGGGCCTGCTGGTCGATGTAGGTGCGGTCGAAGTCACGGCCGTTGCGGGCCGACTTCAGGCGCTCGATCCGGTTCTGGCCGTTCGGGCCGATCGCGACGCGGCGACCGGGCTCGGTCGGGCTGTTGTCGATGATGCCGACGCCGCCGAGCACGCCGCCGACGATGCTGGTGCCGAGGTTGGCGGCGATGGTCACCGGGGCGAGCACGAGGCCGACCGGGTTGTCGATGCGGGTGTCGAAGCCCTGGCGATCGGAGACGACGGTGCCGCCGCTGCTCAGCGACGTGCCCTCGGGCAGCAGCGCCTTGGTGGTGGCCTCACGCTCGGTGATCACGCGGTTGGCGTAGTTGCGGACCCGAGGGTTGCGCGAACGCTCCAGGGCGATGCGGCTCGACTCGATGCTGACGGCGTCCGAGCGAAGCGCCTCGGCGCGGAACTCGGGGGTGTCGGTGCCGGCGGCGCCGACGCCGCGCTCGAACGGCGAGACGCGGATCGGAAGGGCGTCCTGCGCGAATGCGGGGGCGGTCAGCGCGGCGAGCGAGAGGCCGAGCACGGCGAGGGTGGCGGTACGCTTCATAGGATGACGATCCTTTTTGTGGTTCGCCGGCACGTCGAGGCGCCAGGGCGATTGCCGGCACAACAACCTGCGTGTTCGCCTGTTCCGCACCTGCGAAGCTTAAAGCCAAGCTTGCGACGCATATCAGCCTACAGAGTTCGCCGTTCGCGAGCTTGTGAGAGGAGTGGCGGAACCCTGATTAATCGTTCTAACAGGATGACTTATGCGAGAACCGGGGGCTTCGCCTGCTTGCCCTACCTACCTGATTCAATGCATTCAATGCATAGCTGCGAGTGGTAGACGACATGCGAGCCCTCTGCTGGATGGTCTCAGTTCCCGGCAAACCGCACGGCGGTCGCGCAAGCGCGGAGGAAAACCCTACGCCTCGGGCTCGGCGTCGGTGAAGAGGCCGACCTGGGTGATCGGATCACGCTTCGGCACGGGAAACCCCATGTGCTCGAAGGCGCGCCGGGTCAGCACCCGTCCGCGTGGCGTGCGCTGCACGAAGCCCTGCTGGAGCAGGTAGGGTTCGATGATGTCCTCGATCGCATCGCGGGGCTCGGAAAGCGCGGCGGCGATGGTCTCGATCCCCACGGGGTTGCCGCCGAACGAGACCGCCAGCAGGGTCAGGTACTTGCGGTCCATCACGTCGAGGCCGACCGGGTCGACGTCGAGCAGCTTCAGCGCCCTGTCTGCGATCGCGCGCGTCACGGTCGGCGCCTCGGCGACCACGGCGAAGTCGCGCACCCGGCGCAGCAGGCGGCCGGCGATGCGCGGCGTGCCGCGGGCGCGTCGCGCGATCTCGTTGGCGCCGTCGTCCGACATGCCGAGCCCGAGCACGCGCGCACCGCGGGAGACGATGAGCTGAAGCTCGTCGATGTCGTAGAACTCGAGCCGGATCGGAATGCCGAAGCGGTCGCGCAGCGGCGTCGTCAGCAGGCCGGCGCGGGTGGTGGCGCCCACCAGCGTGAACTTCGGCAGCTCGATCTTCACGGAGCGGGCGGCCGGCCCCTCGCCGATGATCAGGTCGAGCTGGTAATCCTCCATCGCGGGATAGAGGATCTCCTCCACAGCCGGGTTGAGACGGTGGATCTCGTCGATGAAGAGCACGTCGCGCTCTTCGAGGTTGGTGAGCTGGGCCGCGAGGTCTCCGGCCTTGGCGATCACCGGCCCCGACGTCGAGCGGAAGTTCACCCCGAGCTCGCGCGCGACGATCTGCGCCAGCGTGGTCTTGCCCAGGCCCGGCGGCCCGACGAACAGGACGTGGTCGAGCGCCTGGCCGGTCATCTTCGCGGCCTGGATGAAGACCTCCATGTTGGCGCGCGCCGCCCGCTGGCCGATGAACTCGGACAGGCTCAGCGGACGGATGGTCTGATCGACGTCGTCGGCCCGCTTCTCCGGGTCGAGGATCGCGCTGGTCAGGGGTTTCGGCTTACTCATGGAGCCTCGGCTGGGGATGCGATCCTCCTAACCCGCGGCCGGCGCGATGTCTAAGCGCGGCGGCCGCTCGCCAGGTCGTCCCCTCTTATCGCTTCCGACGGCGCCACCACGCGACGAGGTCGGCCCAGGTCGCCTCGATCCAGCGGGCGGACCTTTCGAGCGGCACCTTCAGCCCGGGCACGTCCTGTGCAAGCAGCGCGAGGCCGAGCGGCAGCATCCACAAGCCCAGCACCGGCAGGATCGAGAAGATCCCGCCGAGGATGAACAGCAGCGCGGCCCCGACCCGCAGCCACACCCGCGACGGCTCGCGCAGCCAATCGACCATGCGCCGCAAGGGATCGGGCAGTTTCTCGGAGAAGCGCGAGACGCGCGCGTCCAAATCGTCCCGTGTCGGTTCCATCACCCAGGAACGCACAAGGCGTGAAAACGACGACTCGTTTTTTGGTCAGCGCGGGCGGGACGGCGGGATTCATCGCTGCTCGCCCATCGAAGCCTGCAAAAACGGACGCCCAATCAGTAGCCCAACGCCAACCCCGTGTTCCGCCGCGGGTCGTTCGCCCCGTAGAACCGGTTCGCCCCGACGGCCTTGCCGCCCAGCACCGGCGCGCCGATCAGGATCGTAGCGAGGTGGTTGGCCGGCTGCGAGCCGGCGAAGTGGTGGCCCATGCCCTCCAGGATCTTGCGGGTGTCCGGCGAGAGCGCGAACCGCTCCACGTTGGTCACGTCCGGCATCCACTGGTTGTGGATGCGGGGCGCGTCGGCGGCCTCCTGCACGTTCATGCCGTAATCGACGACGTTGAGGATGCTTTGCAGCACGACCGTCGGGATGCGGCTGCCGCCCGGCGTCCCGGTGACGAGGACCGGCTTGCCGTCCTTCGAGACGATGGTCGGGCTCATCGAGCTGAGCGGCGTCTTGCCAGGCGCGATGGCGTTGGCCTTGCCCTGCACCAGGCCGTAGATGTTGGGCACCCCGACCTTGGCGGTGAAGTCGTCCATCTCGTCGTTGAGCAGCACGCCGGTGCCCGGCACGGTGATGCGTGCGCCGAACCAGTCGTTGAGGGTGTAGGTCACCGACACGGCGTTTCCGGCGCCGTCGACGATCGAATAATGCGTCGTGTTGCTGCCCTCGTGCGGGGCGACGCCCGGCCTTAGCGCGCTCGACACCCCGGCCTTGGCCGGGTCGATCGCGGCGCGGATGGTGGCGGCGTAGGCCTTGTCGGTGAGGCGCCGCGTCGGGTTGTCGACGAAGTCTGGGTCGCCGAGGTAGCTGTTGCGGTCGACGTAGGCGTGGCGCATCGCCTCGATCTCGTAGTGGATCGCCTGCGCGGAGCCCCAGCCGAGTTCCCCGAGGGGATAGCCTTCGAGGATGTTCAGCATCTCGCAGATGACGACGCCGCCCGAGCTCGGCGGCGGCGCCGAGATCACGCGATAGCAGCGATAGTCGCATTCCACCGGCGCCATCTCGCGGGTGCGGTAGCGGTCGAGGTCGGCCTGGACGATGAGCCCCTTGCCGGCCTGGCTCGAGGCGACGATCGCGTCGCCTACGCGGCCCGCGTAGAAGCCCGCCGGACCTTGCTCGGCGATGGCGCGCAGCGTACCCGCGAGGTCCGGCTGCACCAGCTTTCCGCCCGCCTGGAACGACGCGCCCGCATCGAGGAAGATCGCGGCGGAGGCCGGGTCCTTGCGCAGGTCGGGGCTCGCGATCGCGAACATGTCGGCATCGCCCTGCTTGAGCACGAAGCCGCCCTCGGCGTAGGCGATGGCCGGCGCGATCAGGTCGGCCCGCGACATCGTCCCGTACTTCTCGCGCGCCGTCTCCAGGCCCGAGACGGTGCCGGGCACCGCGACGGCGAGCGGACCGCTGACGCTCAAGCCCTTGATGACGTTGCCGTCCTTGTCGAGGTACATGTCGCGGGTCGCGGCCAGCGGCGCCTTCTCGCGGAAGTCGAGGAAGGTCCGGCGCCCGTCGGCGAGCTGAACGGTCATGAAGCCGCCGCCGCCGAGGTTGCCAGCGGCCGGGTAGACCACCGCCAGCGCGTAGCCGACGGCGACCGCCGCATCGATGGCGTTGCCGCCGCGCTTCAGCACGTCGACGCCGACCTGCGTCGCGAGGTGCTGCGCGGTGACGACCATGCCGTGCTCGGCGACCGCCGGTGCGACGGAGGCGGCGCTGGCGGGCTCGGCCGCCGTCGCGAACGTCAGCAGCGCCATCGCGGCCACCGCGCGACGCCCCCGGGGCGATGTCCGATCGGTGGTGGCCTTCGTTCCGTCCGTTTGATCCAAGCGCATCGTCGCTCCGAGCCGTCATGGTGAAGGTGGCATGGACGGCGAAGGCCGGCTCCCCGTCAACCGGGGCTGTACAAGTTCGGGCTACGGATCGCGTCCGCCGTCTCGCACGCCGCGTTCCGCGACTTCGATCCGCGCTGGGCTTGGAGAAACGGCTCCCGCTGGCCTCGGCCCCGCGCCACCTGTTAAGAGGCCCATCGACGGGCGGCCCGCCAGAGGCTCGCCCCGACGGAGGAACGATGCCTCGCTTTATTCTCCCCATCGCCGGAGCCGTGCTGATCGCCATGACCGCTGCCGCCAACGCCGACTACACCACCCTCCCCTCCGGCCTGAAGTATCAGGATGAAGTCGTGGGCGCCGGCCCCGAGCCGAAGGCCGGCCAGAAGGTGACCGTGCAGTACACCGGCTGGCTCGACGACGCCGGCAAGAAGGGCAAGAAGTTCGATTCCTCGCGGGACCGCAACCAGCCCTTCACCTTCACCCTCGGCGCCGGCCAGGTGATCCAGGGTTGGGACCTCGGCGTCGCCACGATGAAGCAGGGCGGCAAGCGCACCCTGGTGATCCCGGCCGAGCTCGGCTACGGCGCCCGCGGCGCCGGCGGCATCATCCCACCCGGCGCGACGCTGATCTTCGACGTCGAGCTGCTCGGCGCGAAGTAAGGCAGACGGCTCGGCGGCGGGAAAGGTCGGCCCAGAATGCTGTTCGCGCAGCTTCCCGACGACCTGTTCCGGCCGCTGGCCTCGCCGAGCCGCGCGTTCAACGCGGCGCTGCTGCTGCACCTGCACCGGAAGGTGATGGGCACCAGCCCCGACCCGGTGCGCAAGGCGGAGCTGCTGGCCGCCATCGGCGACTTCTCCGCCGAGTGGGCGCTCGATCAGCAATCCGACGACGAGCCGGTGCCCATCGATCCGATCGAGCGCCGCTCGGCCCTTTTTCGGCGCTTCCTCGAGACCGGCTGGCTGATCGAGCGGCGCGAGCGCTACGTGCCGGTGGTCGACTTCGACCCGGAGGCGCGGCTCCTGCTCGAGGAGCTGTCGCGGATGGAGCGCGGCGAGACCCGCTCCTACGGCGCCGCCATCCTCGACGTGCTCGGCAGCCTGGAGAGTGCGATTGCCAACCCGGCCGACCGCTCGGAGGCGCTCGGCAATGCGGCGCGCGCGGCGCAGGCCTTCCTCGGCCACGTGCGGGGGCTGGCCGGCGCGATGCGCAAGATCGAGGAGCGCATCCTCTACGAGGAGGACATGCGCGCGGCCTTCCGCCTCTACTTCGAGGACTTCGTCGAGCGCCACCTGATCAGCGACTACCGGACGCTGAACACCCGCTACAACCCGTTCCGCTTCCGCTCGGCCATCGTGCGGGAGGCCGGACGCGCGCTTCGCGACCCGCTGCTGATCCGGGCGCTGGCCGAGGCGATCCTGCGCGAGGGCCGGGCGGCGGAGCTGCGCACCGCCGAGCGCGGGGTGCGCGCCGACCTCACCCAGATCCTGTCGATCTTCGAAGGACTCGACCGGCACCTCGACGCCGTCGACGACGTGGTCGCGCGGATGGAACGCCGGATCGCGGCCGCCGTGCGCTACATGGACCGGCCGGATTCGGCGGGCATCGAGCGCACCGCGGCGGCGCTCCGCGCGGTCGGCGCGGCCGCGGGCGCGCCGGACGTGGCGCCGGCGATCTCGCTCCTGCGGCCGCCGATCGGCACGCCGCACCTGTCGATCCCGCGCGGGCGCAAGGCGCCGATCGAGCTGGAGGCGCTGCCGGATTTCGAGATCAATCCGGCGATCGAGGCCTTCGTCGAGGCGAAGGCCGCCTACCGCCGGCGCACCACCGTGACGGCGGAAACGATGACCGCCTTCCTCGACCGCCATCTCGGATTGGACGGGACTCTGCGCGGCTCGGCGATCGCGGTGGCCGACGTCGACACCTTCGTGGTGTTCCAGCGCCTGCGCGAGATCGACGTACTGTTCGAGGGCGCGCTCGGCGTCCGTTACGCCGTGTCCCGGGTGGAGGGGCGTCTCTCGAACGGGTGGCTCGATTGCCCCGACTTCGTCATCCGCCGCACCTCTAGCGATCGGCATGCGGGCGACCGACCCGCAGGGAATCGGCATGCTTGAGCCGTTCCGCGCCATCGTCGACGGCGAGGAGACGCCGCCGCCCGGCGCCCGTGCGCCCGACGTGGAGGAGCTGACCCGGGCGCTCGCGGTGCTGCTGAAGGGCCAGGTGATCTATTCGAACACCCCCGGCATCGGCCGCAGCTACGAGCTCGCCCGGCACTATGCGCCGTTCTTCACCGACTACTTCGCCTGCCTCGGCTACGCGCTGACCGTTTCCCACCGCGACCAGATGGTTTCGCTGACCCTCGCGCCGGACGGGCCGCGCCACGACATCGTCGCCGAGCGCCTGCGCAAGGACGAGACCCTGGTGCTGCTGGCGTTGCGCCTGATCTACGAGGAGGGCCTGCGCGACCACCGCGTTTCCACAGACGGCCTGGTCGAGGCCACCACCGACGACGTCACCGAGCGCATCCGCACCGCAGCCCGCAGCGACCCGCCGGAGGAGACGCGGCTGACCGAGATCCTCCGTCTCGTCGCCCGCCGCGGCGGCCTGCGGCTGGGCGAGCGCGACCGGGCCGAGCGCGTCACCCCGGTGAGCGTGCTGCCCGGCATCCTCGTGCTTGCCTCCGACGCGTGGCTCGACCGGCTTCGCGCGTGGTCGGAGGCGGGCGAGGCGTAAGGGTCAGGGACGCGCCGCGTGCGGTGCGGGGCTGAGCGTACGCAGGGCCTCGAAGTAGCGCCGCCCGAGGATACGCTGCGAGGCGGCATCGAAGTGGATCCTGTCGTTCGGGTTGCCGGCGAGTCCGTCCGCGGAAACGTTGATCGTCAGCGCGACGGTGTCGGCAAGGTGCGCGAGCGCGTCGAGGATCGCGAGCCGTGCCGGGCTCGACGTCACCCAGTCCGGCTCGAAACCGCCCGTCACGAACGGCACCTGGCGCGCGCCGCCGATGCGGGCGCGGAACGCGGCGACGGTGCGGGCGAGCCGGGCGGCGTAGTCCGGACCGGACAAGGCGCCGGCGTCGGCCTCGCCCTGATGCCAGAGAATCGCGGCGAGACACGCGTTCGGCGCCGCGGCGAGTGCGGCCCGTGTCCGCCGCACAGCGCCCTCGAACAGGTCGTCGCCGGGGTTCCAGTGGCCGTTGGCGAAGCCGGTCCCGCCGACGGCCGCGGGTACGAGGAGGATGCGGCGGCCAGGCGGGCGCGCGGCGATGTAGGCGCGGGCGAAGCTCAACCCCAGGCCGACCCGCCCCGAGGCCGGGCCGGGATGCAGGAGCGGATCGGTCGCTGGCACGATCCGGCCTCGGATGCCGGCCTGGCTCCATTGGACGATGCGGGGATCGAGCGTGCCGTCGAGGATCGCGTCGAAGCCGAGGCCGAACCCGACCATGTTCGACTGTCCGGCGAGCAGCACCACGTCGGTACCCCGGCCCCGATCGGTCGACCTGCACACGGCCGCCGCCGCGGGCGACGCCAGCGCGAGGCCGACGAGAGACCAAAGACCGAGCTTCGAGGCCCAACGAGAACCCGTCCGATGCACCCTCGATGTCATGGTCGCCGTGCCCGCACCCTCGGAAGCGAGGGACCTTCGGTCCCGCTCTACACCGAAAACCGGTGCCGGCGCCGTCGTGCGTGGTGCGGGCGCCCTTGCGTCTGCCCGCGCGGTTGGCCAACTGGGCGCCCCCTCATCCCGATCGGACCCGCCCCCGGTGTACCGCCTCACCGACATCGCCCTTTCAAACTGGTACCTCATCCGGCGCGAGCAGATCCGGATTCGGGGCGCGGCGGCGCTCGTCGGGCCGACGGGGGCCGGCAAATCGACGATCTTCGATGCGGTCGGCACGGTGCTCGCCGGCAACAACGCAAGCCGGCTCGCCCTGAACGCCTCGGCCTCGGGCCGCAGCGCGCGCACCGTGCGCGACTATTGCCTCGGCTGGATCAGCGACCCGGCCGAGGGCGGCCGCCCGACGCGCGAGGCCTGCGAGACCGTCATCGCCCTGGTGTTCGAGAACGCGGAGACCGGGCGCACGGTCTCGTTCGGGCTGGCTCTGGCAGCGCGCGCGAGCGACCAGAAGGAGGAGGTGCTCTCCCGCTTCATCGCCACCGGCCACCGCTTAGAGATCGGCGACTACCTCCGCACCAATTCCGAGGGCAGCTTCACCGCGCCCTGGACCGAGATCGCCAAGGACCTGCGGGTGCGCGCCGAGCGCTTCGAGGAGTTCCGCTCGTCGGGCGAGCGCTTCACGGCGGAAGTGCTGGCGACGCTTCGCGAAGGCGCGCCCGCGCCTGACCCGCGCCACTTCCTGCGCACGTTCTCGAACGCCGTCGCGTTCAAGCCGATCTTCGATTCGAGCGCCTTCGTGCGCAGCTTCGTCCTCGATCCTGAACCGCTCGACGTCGCCCGCGTCCGGCAATCGGTGGAGAACTGGCGCCGCCTGCTGGAGACGATCGAGGAGCTGGAGGTCAAGCTCGCGCGGCTGAAACGCCTCGCCGGGCGCTACGAATCCTGGGCCGACGCGGTGCTCGCCTCCGGCATCCACGAGGCCCGCGCGGCGACCGCCGAACTGCGTCGCCGCTGCCACGACCTCGTCGCCGTGCGGACCAAGCTCCGGGCCGGGACCGAGGCCCTGCGCATCGCCCGCGAGAGCGTCGGCACGAGCCGCGGCTTCGTCCGCGACATCGACGGGGAGATCGCCGAGAAGAAGGCCCTCGTCGTCGGCGGGGCGACCGACGGGCGCCTGGCCGCCTCGACCATCGGCCTATCGATGCTGGAGCGCGACCGGCGGGACCTAGCGGCCCGCGTCGCCGACCTCGTCGGCCTCGTCGGACAGATGGGCAAGCTCCAGGCGGTCGCGCCGGTGTTGCGCCAGGTGGCGCCGCAGGCGGCGCGCCTCGCCGAGGCCTGCGCCCGCTCGGGGCTGCGCCGCGAGGCGCCGCCCGAGGAGACCTTGCGCCTCGACGGCCCGTTGGCCGACCTGATCGAGGGCCTGCTTCGCCTCCCCGAGTTCGACGAGGCCCTCGACCGGGCCGCCGAGGACACGGCGCTGAAGGCGCGCGCGCAGGAAAGCGAGGCCGAGCGCACGGCCCCTGCGCCCGCGTCCGGGCACGCCGCGCGACTCTCGTCCGACACGGTCGCCTTCCGGATGGAGCTGGCGCGCCGCAACATCGACGCGGTGCCGGTCTGCGAGCTTGCCGAGATCGTCGATCCGCATTGGGGGCCGGCGCTCGAAGGCCTGCTCGGCCGGGCGCGCGAGGCGCTGGTGGTCGCCCCCGATCGCCTGGAAGAAGCGCTGGGCGTGCTTCAGGGCAACCGCGACCGCTTCAGCCGCTGCATCCTGGTGAAGACCACCGACACCGCCGGCCAGCGCGCGCGGCGCTTCGACGACGGGCCGCTCTCGGTGATCGAGACCGACGACCCCCACGCCGCCGCCTTCCTCGGCGTGCGGCTCGGCGGCTACGACCTCGCACGCGACGACGCCGAGCTGCGCCGGATGAGCCGCGCGGTGGCGCCGAGCGGGCGCACCACCGCGGGCATGGCCTACTCGGTCACCCGTTCGGTCGACCTGCTGATGACCCGGGGCCAGCGCGGGCCCACCGCCGAAAGCCGGCGCAACCACGAGATCGCCGTCACGGAAGCCAAGCGCCTGCGCGGCGAGGCCGTGGTCCTGCGCGAGGCGGCGCGGACGGCGGCGGCGATCCGGGCGCGGATCGCCCGCGGCGTCGAGGATTGCGACGCCCTGCGGGAGGAGATCGACGGGATCGAAGGCCGCAAGCGTACCCTTGCCACCGAGCGCGAGGCGATCGAGAAGCGCGGCATCGCCGGGCTCGCCGAGGAAATCAAGGCGCTCACCGCCGAGCGCATCGCGTATCTGCGTGAGCTGTCCGAGGTGCTGGAGCCGAAGCTCGACGGCCTGCTTGCGGAGGAGGCCGGCCTGCGGGCGCGGCTCGGGGCCGGGCGCGAGGCGGCGCGGGCCGCCTTCGCCGCTCGGCGGAGCAGCCTGCACCGGCTCGCCAACGGGGACGCCCTGCGCATCCGCATGGTGCGCGGCCAGGTGTTCTCGGCGGCCCCTGTCCACGCGATCCGAAGCGAGCTGTCCGGGCTGGAGGCGAAGGCGATCTCGGCCGCGGCGTCGGCCGAGCGCGGCCTCGCGCAGGAGGCGGCCGAGAGCGCCCGCTCACACGGACGCGCGGCGGAGCGGGATCTGGCGGAGTATTGCGCCCAGTGGCGGATCGACAACCCGCTCGGGCGCGGCGACGGCAATCGCGGCGATCAGCCGGCGACCCTGGGCTACGCCTGGGTCCGGCGCGAGCACGACGAGGTCGAGGGCCACGAGCTGCGCCGCTACCGCGCCCAGGCCGAGCGCGCCACCGACGAGATGCGCCGGCTGATGACCGAGGACCTGCTGACGCGGCTGGCCGACAAGTTCGAGCGCGTCCGCGCCCGCCTCGACGCCCTCAACGAGCGGCTCTCGACCCAGCGCTTCACCGGCCAGACCTACGCCTTCGAGGCGACCGTCGATCGCCGCTACGCCGCCGTGCACGCCTTGGCGACCGAGGTGGCGCGCTCGCCCGACGCCGCGCAGGCGCTGCTGCCCGACGACGGCGAGGGTCCGATGGCGGCGGCTTTGGCGGAGGTCACCGCCCTGATCTCGGGGGCCGAGGACGCGGCGCGGCTCGCCGACTACCGCAACTACTTCGTCTACGAGATCGGGATGCGGGACGGGGCCGGCAACCGCACGACGATGTCGAGCCGGGCGCTGCGCGGATCGGGCGGCGAGGCGCAGGCGCCGTTCTACGTGGCGATCGCCGCCTCGCTCGCCAGCGCCTACTATCCCGGCGACCGGCCGGGCGACGAGAATCCCGGCTTCGGCCTATGCCTGCTCGACGAGGCGTTCTCGAAGCTCGACGTGCGCAACAGCCAAGCGCTGGTCGACCTCTATGCGGCGTGGGGGCTGCAACTGCTGATCGCCGCCCCGGAGGACAAGCGCACGACGCTGACCGAGGTGATGGACACCATCGTCACCGTCTACAAGAGCCCGGACCTCGCCTCGGTGCGGATCGAATCCGAGCACCCGCTGGAGGCGGCCAAGCGTGCCCTGCACGCGATCAATCCGGAGCGATACGACGACGATCGCGATGCGGCCGAATAGGTGGCGCGGTGCGAATTAGGCACCGCCGGCACGAGAACGATCGGGAGAACGTCCGGCCAGCGGTGCCAGCCAGACGAGAGGGGGGAACTCATCAAGCCGGCTTCAACTTAAAATAAGCAAGCCCAGCCGGCATTCACATTTGTCAAAACGGCGCCGACAAAACGCGCCGTCGTCCCACTTATCCACCGGCCGCCCTCCCCGCCCCCTCGTCGTGAAGGTGGAGGGCCGGAGAGGCGGGTCGCACAGGGGCTCAGTTGAGGTAGGTGCGGATCCAGTTCGGCGACAGGATCTCGCCCTCCTCCGTGATGATCCAGGGCTGCTTGGCCGGGTCGGTCAGCGCGCCGGCTGCGGCGGCGATCGCCTCGCGCAGGGTGCCGTAGCGCTCGGGCTGCGCCAGCGGCGAGGTCGCCGGCAGGGTGCGCCAGATCGTCAGGTCGGCGGGTCGTTCGAGAGCCTCGGTTTCCATCTCACTCTTTTCCTTCCGAAACGGCATCGTCCGTTCAGGCGTCCGCGGCCGACGCGAGGGTCGGCTGACCAGGAACACACCGTATTCATTCGAAAAACGAAGCATCTCTAAGGCAGCTTCACGATCATTGCGGCATCCTGGTCAGAAACCGGTCATGATTGCGTCGCAAATCGTTCGCGTCTCCTTGCCCACCAGAAGTGGCAGATCAGACGCGGACACCTCGGAACTTCGTCTTGTCTTCCCGAAACTGTGGTCTCGAGGAATGACCATTCCGTTAGCGTCTCCGCCGCGCCGCGACGGTGCGGCGCCACACCTTGACCATTCCCGTGCAAGAACGTTGAAGCGCACAGGCTGAATGCCACGTTAAGGGCCGCGCGCAGGTCTGCCCCGCGTCTGCGCCCGCCTGCCGGAGAGGTCGCCCATCGTGCCGGATCGTTTCGTGCGCCTCGTGCTGGCGGCCGTCCTAGTGCTGCTGACGCTGTTCGTCGCCCAGCCCTACGTCACCGCATTCCTGTTCTCGCGCGAGGTCCCCCGCGCGATCACCGCCCGCGGCGACCTCGCGCCGGCGGAGGCGACGACGGTGGCGCTGTTCGAGCGGGCGAGTCCCTCAGTCGTCCACGTCTTCGCGCAGGGCGCGGCCCGCGGCGCCGACCTGATGAGCCTCGACGACGAATCCGAGCAGGGCCAAGCGGGCGGTCAAGGGGGCGGCCAGGGCGGTTCCGGCAACACCCAGACCGGGACCGGCTTCGTCTGGGACGCCGGCGGCCACGTCGTCACCAACAACCACGTCGTGCAGGCGGCGATCCAGTCGGGCGGGCCGATCTCGGTCCGGCTGTCCTCGGGCGAGGTCGTGACGGCGACGGTGGTCGGCGCCGCGCCGGCCTACGACCTCGCGGTGCTGCGCCTCGGGCGCGTCGCCAAGGCGCCGCCGCCGCTGGCCGTCGGCACATCGGCCGACCTCAAGGTCGGCCAGTCGACCTTCGCCATCGGCAACCCGTTCGGCCTCGACCACACGCTGACCACCGGCGTGATCAGCGCCCTGCAGCGGCGTCTGCCGACGAGCGAGGGGCGCGAGCTGTCCGGGGTGATCCAGACCGATGCGGCGATCAATCCCGGCAATTCCGGTGGGCCGCTGCTCGATTCCGCCGGGCGGCTGATCGGGGTCAACACCGCGATCTTCTCGCCGTCCGGCGCCAGCGCCGGCATCGGCTTCGCGGTGCCGGTGGACGTGGTGAACCGCGTCGTGCCGGACCTGATCCGCAACGGGCGTGTGCGCAATCCCGGCGTCGGCATCATCGCCGGGCAGGAGGCCACAGCCGCCCGGCTCGGCATCGACGGCGTCGTGGTCCTGCGCGTGCTGCGCGGATCGCCAGCCGCGAGCACGGGCTTGCGCGGCGTCGACCCGCAGACCGGCACGGTCGGCGACGTCATCGTCGGCGTCGGCGACCGCCCGGTGCATCGCCTCGCCGACCTTACCGCGGCGATCGAGGCGGCGGGCCTGGGCCAGCCGATCGACCTCGCGGTCGAGCGGGACGGGCGCGTCCGCCGCGTGCGCATCACGACGGCGGACGTCGCGGAGAACCGGCCATGATCCATCCTCGCCTGCTCGTCGTCGGCTTCGCGGCCGGCCTCTGTACGGCCCCTTCCCTGCCCGCCCAGGCCACCCAGCGGCAGGCCATCGAGCGACAAGCCCGCCCGCGGCTCTGCCCGGAGGATGCGCCCGAAGGTGTGCGCCTGCCGCCGCAGCCCGGCTGCGGATCGCGCGAGGTCCCCGCCTCGAGGCGCGAGACCGGGTTCCACGAGATTCTGCCGGGAACGGGCATCCGCGTCGGCGGACGCGCGAGCTCCACCTTCGACATGCGGCGCTGACGCGATGCTGCTCGCCCTCGGTCTTCTGGCGTGTTCCGGCTTGTGGTGGCTCGGCCGCAACGGCGGCAGGCTCGGCCCACGGCTCACGCCGCGGCTGATCCGGCGAGCGGGCGCGTGGGTTGCGCTCGCGCTCGCCGCCATCCTGATGCTGCGCGGCCAGCTCGGCCCCGCCCTCGTCCTCGGGCTCGGTGCCGTCTGGCTGCTCGACGGGCCGGAGACGCTGGGCGCCCGACTGAAACGCTGGGTTTCGTCCGTGACGCCGTCGCCGCGACGGCACCGGACGGCCCGCATCGACTTCGTCGTGGGCGACGACGGCAAGGTCGGCGACGGCATCCTGCGCGGCGGGCCGCTCGGAGGGCGGCGGCTCGAGAGCCTGGGGCTCGCCGACCTCCGCGCCGTGCTGGCGGTCTGCCGCGTCCAGGACCCCGCCGCGGTGGTTCCGCTAGAGGCGTATCTCGACCGCAGGCACGCCGGCTGGCGTGTAGACGCTGAGCGCGATGGCCACCCGCGGCCGGGCCGCCCGGCGCAGCCAGGGGCGATGACGCAGGACGAGGCCTATCAGATCCTGGGGCTTGAGCGCGGGGCGACCCCAGAGGCCGTCCGCACGGCTCACCGGACGCTGATGAAGCGGGCCCACCCCGACCAGGGGGGAAGCGCCGAGGGGGCGGCCCGCGTCAACGCGGCCCGCGACAGGCTGACGAACCGACATCGCTGATACTCCACGCGCGTTGCCAGGGGTACGGGACGGCTTTCGCCGAGGGCGGGATCCGCCGTCGGCGCGAGGCACGATCGTCACGGCGAAGGCCGTTGATCGTAGAGCGTCACGGTCGAACGGACCGCGATGGCATCGGGAAAGAGATCAGCTGCGGGTGGCGAAGCAGCTGAAGCCGCTGCGCTTCAGGGTGGAGCAGGCATCCTGCGCCGCGTCCTGCTCCTGGAAGCCGGAGAAGCGGGCGCGGTAGAGCGTGGCGCCACTGTGCTCGACCTTGACCGTGTAGGGGGCGGCCTTCGAGAGGCTGCCGCCGCCCTTCACCTTGGCGTCGGCGAGCATCGCCTTGGCCTTGCCCTCGTCGTCCATGGCGCCGAGCTGGATCACCCAGGCCGTCGGCACGATCTTCGGGCCGAGGACGGGCTTGGGTGCCTCGGTGCGGGCGACCGGGCCGTCGGCCGAGGCGATGCGCTGGTCGGACTTGCGCGCGCCGGGGAACGCGGCCTGCGCGGTCGAGGGGGCGGCGTAGGCCTGCGCCGCCTTCGGCAGCGCGCCGGGCTTGAACGCGCCGGCGCTGCCGGGGGTCGCGGTCGAGCGGCGGGGCGAGATGTCGAGGGGCTGGGTGGCATCGGTCGAGTTCGTAGTCTCGACCTCGTCGTCCTCGGCTGAGGCGAGCTGTGTCCGGGTGCGCGAGACCGCGTCGGCGACGACCGCCGGGCGGGCGCGCTCGGCGACCTCGACGGTCGGCGGCGCCTGCCGGGCGCCGGCATAGGCCCGCGGTAGGCTCCCCCGGACGAGGTCGGCCATGATCCGGTCGCGGCTGGCGCCCGACTTGCCGCCGAGCACGATCGCGACGATCTGGCGGTCGTCAGACTTGGCAGCGGTCATCAGGTTGAAGCCGGAATCGCGAGTGTATCCGGTCTTGATGCCGTCCACGCCCTCGACGTTGCCGAGCAGGTGGTTGTGGTTGCCGATGGTCCGGCCGCGGAAGGCGAAGGACCGGGTCTGGAAGTAGCGGTAGTAGCGCGGGAAGCGATCCTGGATCGCGCGGGCGAGCACCGTCAAGTCGCGGGCGGTGGTGATCTGCTCGGCATCGGGCAGGCCAGAGGCGTTGGCGTAATGCGTGCGGCTCATGCCGAGCGCATGGGCCTTGGCGGTCATCAGCTCGGCGAAGCGCTCCTCGGACCCGGCGATGTTCTCGCCGATGGCGCAGGCCACGTCGTTGGCCGACTTCGTGACGATCGCCTTGATTGCGTCCTCGACGGCGATGGTCTGGCCGGGGCGCAGGCCGAGCTTGGACGGCGCCTGCGCTGCGGCGTGGGCCGAAATCGTCAGCTCGGAATCGAGCGCGAAACGCCCCTTCTCCATCTGCTCGAACAGCATGTAGAGGGTCATGACCTTGGTGATCGAGGCCGGATGCCGGAGGGCGTCCTCGTTCACCGCATGCAGCGTGCGGCCAGACTTCACGTCGACCACCATCGCGGCGTAGGGCGGGTTGTAGCCGCCACCCGGGCGGACGTGGCGACCGTGGCGGCGCGCCTCGGCGGGCGAGGCCATCGCGGTCAGCACCGCGGCGGCGGCGAGCGCGGCCGACAGGGCGGGCAGGGTCCGAGAGCGACGGGAAACGCTACGCATCACGACTCATTGCCCTCGACAGACCGGTCGCGACCGGTTTGCATCGCACCATTCAGCTTAGGACGCGCCCGAGGCGTGGCCCGATCGCGTCTGTCAAACACGCTACGGTGATGCAGTTACGGCGCGGTTAATGGGGTCGCCGCAGTTTGCACGTGTACTTCGCAGTGCAAACGTAGATTGACGTTCGATGGTGCGGTGCACAAATATCGTTTGCCGCGCCGACCGGTTCGGCCAAGAATCCTAGCTTGCATCGTCGCGCGGCGAGCCCGCTGCGTCGCAGGAGACCCACCATGACCCTCGCTTCGAACCCGGCCGGTGAGCTCTCTCGTCAGGGTTTCGCGCGCACCCAGGCCGGCGCCGCCGCGCTGAGCCGAAGCGTCGGCGCCGCCGCCCGCACGAGCCAGACCATCGGGATCGAGTGGATGGACTATCTCAAGCAGGTCAGCTCCGAGGTCGTCGCGATTACCGAGAAGGTCGTGAAGGCCGGTAGCCCGGTGAAGGTGATGGCGATTCAGGGCGACTTCGTGAAGGCCGCGGGCGAACTCTGGATGGCGCGCGCCGGGACCTTCCGCGACCTCTACGCGACCCTGGCGGCTGACATGGCGGGCCCCTTCGCGAAACCCTTCGCAAACCCCTTCGCCGCGGCGACGGGCAGCTCCGTCACGATTGCGACCGAGCCGAAGGCCGCCTGACTCGGAGGCCGGGGCGGCGGGCCGCTCCCGGACAGTTGCGCGCAGACGACTGGCGAAACCGAATCCCGCCCTCTAGATTGGCTCGACGCGGCCGGACCCGTCGCAGCGATGCGACGAGCGACGGCCGGCATGAAGGAGCCGGTTCGATCACGATGACAGACGTCCCGATGCGGGGCACCGCTCATCCCCTCACGCGTGTAATCCGGCCCTCCCTCGCGGCGGCGCGATCCGCCACGGTCGCGTCCGACCCGGGATCGCCGGGCGGGGACGATCGCTCGAACACCGCGATCATCACGCGTACCAAGCCGAAGACCAAGCGACCGAGCCTGTATCGGGTGCTGCTGCTCAACGACGACTACACGCCGATGGAATTCGTCGTGCTCGTGGTCGAGCGGTTCTTCAACAAGACTCAGGAAGACGCCTACCAGATCATGATGCATGTGCATCAGAACGGCGTCGGAGAATGCGGGGTGTTCACCTACGAGGTCGCCGAGACCAAGGTGACGCAGGTCATGGACTTTGCGCGCAAACACCAACATCCTCTGCAGTGCGTTATGGAAAAAAAGTAGGCTCACGCAGCACAAAGGCTCGAGCATTGCCCAGCTTCTCACGCAGCCTTGAACAAGCTCTTCACCGCGCCCTCGCGCTCGCCGGCGAGCGCCGGCACGAATACGCCACGCTGGAGCACCTGCTCCTGGCGCTGGTCGACGACCAGGACGCGGCCGCAGTCATGCGGGCCTGCAACGTCGAGATCGACACGCTGAAGCGCAGCCTCGTCGAGTACGTCGACACCGAGCTCTCCAACCTCACCGGCGACGGCCGCCAGGACGCCAAGCCCACGGCCGGCTTCCAGCGCGTGATCCAGCGCGCGGTGATCCACGTGCAGTCCTCGGGCCGCGAGGAGGTGACCGGGGCCAACGTGCTCGTCGCGATCTTCGCCGAGCGCGAGAGCCACGCCGCCTACTTCCTGCAGGAGCAGGACATGACCCGCTACGACGCGGTCAACTACATCAGCCACGGCATCGCCAAGCGCCCCGGCGCGTCGGAGTCCAAGCCCGTTCGCGGCGCGGACGAGGAAGGCTCGAACGAACGCCCGAGCGACGACGGCGAGAACCGCACCAAGAAGAAGGGCGACGCCCTCGACGCCTACTGCGTCAACCTCAACAAGAAGGCCCGCGACGGCAAGGTCGACCCGCTGATCGGTCGCGAGAGTGAGGTCCAGCGCACGATCCAGGTGCTGTGCCGCCGCCAGAAGAACAACCCGCTCCTCGTCGGCGACCCCGGTGTCGGCAAGACCGCGATCGCGGAAGGCCTCGCCCGCAAGATCGTGCAGAAGGAGGTGCCGGAGGTCCTGGCCGACGCCACCGTGTTCTCGCTCGACATGGGCACGCTGCTCGCCGGCACCCGCTACCGTGGCGATTTCGAGGAGCGTCTCAAGCAGGTGATGAAGGAGATCGAGGCGCACCCGAACGCGGTGCTCTTCATCGACGAGATCCACACGGTGATCGGCGCCGGCGCCACCTCCGGCGGGGCGATGGACGCCTCGAACCTCCTGAAGCCCGCACTCGCCGCCGGCACGCTGCGTTGCATCGGCTCGACCACCTACAAGGAATACCGCCAGTACTTCGAGAAGGACCGCGCCCTGGTGCGGCGGTTCCAGAAGATCGACGTCGCCGAGCCGTCGATCCCGGACGCGATCGAGATCGTGAAGGGACTCCGCCCGTATTACGAGGAGTTCCACAAGCTCAAGTTCACCACCGAGGCCGTGAAGGCCGCGGTCGAGCTGTCGGCGCGCTACATCAACGACCGCAAGCTGCCCGACAAGGCGATCGACGTGATCGACGAGACCGGCGCCTCGCAGATGCTGGTGCCGGAGGCGCGCCGCAAGCGCGTGATCGGCATCAAGGAGATCGAGGCGACGATCGCCACGATGGCACGCATCCCGCCCAAGACCGTGTCGAAGGACGACGCGGTGGTGCTTCAGCATTTGACCGAGAACCTGAAGCGGGTGGTCTACGGCCAGCCCAACGCCATCGAGGCGCTGACTTCGGCGATCAAATTGGCCCGCGCGGGCCTGCGCGATCCTGACAAGCCGATCGGCTCCTACTTGTTCGCCGGCCCCACCGGCGTTGGGAAGACGGAAGCGGCCAAGCAGTTGGCCTCGTCGCTCGGCGTCGAGATGCTCCGGTTCGACATGTCGGAATACATGGAGCGCCACACCGTCTCGCGGCTGATCGGCGCCCCGCCCGGCTATGTCGGCTTCGATCAGGGCGGCCTGCTCACCGACGGCATCGACCAGCACCCGCATTGCGTGCTGCTGCTCGACGAGATCGAGAAGGCGCACCCGGACCTGTTCAACATCCTGTTGCAGGTCATGGATCACGGCAAGCTCACCGACCACAACGGCAAGCAGGTCGATTTCCGCAACGTGATCATCATCATGACCACGAACGCGGGCGCCTCCGACCTCGCGAAGTCGGCCTACGGCTTCACCCAGGCCAAGCGCACGGGCGACGACGTCGAAGCGATCAACAAGCTGTTCGCGCCGGAATTCCGTAACCGGCTCGATGCGATCATCTCCTTCGGCCATCTGCCGAAGGAGGTCGTGGCCAAGGTCGTCGACAAGTTCGTGCTCCAGCTCGAGGCGCAGCTCGCCGACCGCAACGTCACGATCGAGCTGTCGGACGAGGCGCGCGCTTGGCTGGTCGAGCATGGCTACGACGACGCGATGGGCGCTCGCCCGATGGCGCGGCTGATCCAGTCGAGCATCAAGACTCAGCTCGCCGACGAGGTGTTGTTCGGCAAGCTGAAGAACGGCGGCGCGGTCCGCGTCATCGTGCGCAAGCCCGAGGATGCCGAGGCGAAGGCCGGCGGCAAGGAGACGCTGGGCTTCGAGTTCCCGGCCGGCCCCGTGGTACCGAAGCCCGAGGCCGACGTGACCAACGCCGTCAAGAAGCACAAGCGGGCCAAGCCCCGGGCCGCCGCACGCAAGAAGACGCCCAAGGACGACAAGGGCGGCAATTCCGGCGGCGGTGGCGTCCGCACGGTGCCGAAGGTGCCCCTCGTCCGGGCCTGACGACGAACGGACGAAACGCCGTTTCGGCAGGCCCTGGAGCGCTCCCAGCGCTTCAGGGCCTTGCGCATGACGGCGATTGCGGCTTTCAGGATCGTGGACAACCACGACATGGACGCGGCGACCGTACGCCGCCGCGAAGGACCGAGGGGGCGTGACGATGAGCGAACTGCATGAGGGCCCCCTCCTGCCCGTCGAGCAACCCACGCTGGCGGCGGCACGACCGAAGCCCCTCACCCGCCGTGAGGAGCGGCGGCGGCGGCGCACTCGCCGCCGCCGCGGCGAGGAGATTCTGGCCTGGGTGCTCGTGCCGCTGATCTGCCTCGGGATCTACTGGGGCATCAACGCCGGCTTCGAGTTCATGGGGACCTCGCCCGGCCAGGTTTGGGACCAGCTCATGCAGGTGAAGGCGATGATGGAGAAGCGCGCCTGATCGCGCCGCTCCGGTCGCCGCATCCTCTCGCGCGAACGGAGCCGTCATGCCCCTCACCCGCCGCGCCGCGCTGATCGGCGCCCTCCTCGCGGCTCCCGCCGTGAAGGTGGCCCATCGCGACGGGCCGGTGGTCGTCGTCGGCGCCGGCGCAGCCGGGCTCGCCGCCGCCGACATCCTGCGCCAGGCCGGCCGAGCCTTCACCGTCATCGAGGCGCGCGACCGCATCGGAGGACGCGCCTACACCGAGCTCGGGCTCGGGCCGGACTGCCCCTTCGATGCCGGCGCCGAGTATGTGCACTGGGCCGAGCGCAACCCGTGGCGGGCCATCGCCGAACGCGACGGCGTGCGCATCGCCGGCCAGGAGGGCTGGGCGCGGACGCTGTTCGTAGACGGGCGCCCCGCGACCGACATCGAGCGCAACCGGCGCCGCGCCGCCTTCTCCGGTCTCGACGCCGCGCTGAAGCCGGTCGCGGGCCCCGACCGGTCGCTCGCCGAAGCCGCCGCCGTCGCCGGCCCTGACATGGTTCAAGCGGCGGCGGGCCTCTCCCGGCTGTCGCTCGGCGAGGAGCCCGATCGCGTCTCGCTCATCGATTATGACCGCCTGTGGTCCGGCACCGACCTCTGGCTCGACGGCTACGGCAGTCTCGTGCGCCGCCGCTTTGCGTCGATGCCGGTCGCCCTTGGGACGGCCGCGACTGAAATCGACTGGTCGGGCTGCGGCGTGCGGGTGACGACACCGGGCGGCATCCTCGACGCCGCGGCCGTGATCCTCACCGTTCCGGTCGGCGTGCTGGCGTCGGGCGCGATCCACTTCACGCCGGATTTGCCCGCCCCGACGCGGGATGCGCTCAGCGGCCTCGGCATGGGGGCCTACAGCAAGGTCGGCCTCCAGCTCGACCCCGCCCGGATCGATCTGAAGGCCTTGGGCGATGCGGTCTCGGTGGCGCGGCGCGGCGACCAGGACCAGACGATCTATTTCGAGGTCTCGCCGTTCGACAGGCCCCTCGCGGTGGCCAACATCGGCGGAGACGGATCGCGCGCCTTGTGCGAACTCGGCGAGGCCGCCGCCGTCGCAGAGGTCACGGACCGTTTGGTGGCGATCCTCGGTACGCAGGCGCGCGGCGCGGTGACGGCCGGGAAGCTCGCCGGCTGGTGGACCGACCCATATGCCCGCGGCAGTTACTCGATCGCCCGCCCTGGTCATGCCGACGCCCGGGCCGCTCTCCAGGCGGGCATCGGCGAGCGCATCTTCCTCGCCGGTGAAGCCTATGCCGGAGGAGGAGCCATGACGGTCGGCGGCGCGACGTTGGACGGCGAACGCGCCGGGCAGGCCGTCCTGCGGATGCTGGGCTGAGGGTTTCGAGCAGGAAGTCGGACGCAAACGGCGCTTAGACGTTCGGGTCACGAGGCCCGGAGCCCCTCTCCCCTACGGGAGAGGGGGCTCCGATGCGCTTCACGCAACCTGCTCACGAAGGCTTATTTCATCAAGCCCTACCCGAAGCGCAGTGCGTGGACGGAGAACAGCGCCTCGGGATCGGTCCACACGGTGATGGCCGCCCAGCCGGCCTGCTCGGCGAGATCGCGAAATCCGTCGATCGTGTACTTGTAGCTGTTCTCGGTATGGATCGTTTCGCCCTCGGCGAAGGCGAAGGCGTGTCCGGCCACCGTCACGGTCTGGTTCGCACGGCTGACGAGGTGCATCTCGATCCGCGAGGCCGTGCGGTTGAACACCGCCCGATGGCCGAAGGCTGACGCGTCGAAGGTGCCGGAGAGTTCCCGGTCGATCCGAGTCAGCAGGTTGAGGTTGAACGCCGCGGTGGTGCCAGCCGCGTCGTCGTAGGCCGCTTCCAGCACGGCTGCGTCCTTCACGAGGTCCACGCCGACGACGAGCGTCGCGCCGGCGCCGAGCACGTCGCCGAACTGGCGGAGGAGCCGAGCCGCCTCCGCGGGCTCGAAGTTGCCGATGGTCGAGCCGGGGAAGAACCCGGCGCGCGGGGCCTCGCCGAGATCGGCAGGAAGGGCGAAGGGCTGCGTGAAGTCGGCAGCGATCGGCGCGATGCGCAGGTTCGGATAGTCCGTCTGCAGCGCCGCCGCCTCGCTACGCAGGAACGTCTCGGAAACGTCCACGGGCACGTAGGCGGCGAGGTCGGACATGTGGCGGAGAAGCCGGCGCACCTTCACGGTCGAGCCGCTACCAAACTCTACGAGGGCGGCGCCGCGCGGCAGGTCGGCAGAAATCTCGGCACCGCGCGCGTCGAGAATGCCAAGCTCCGTCCGGGTCGGGTAGTATTCCGGCAGCACCGTAATCTGCTCGAATAGGTCGGACCCGGCGGCGTCGTAGAAGTACTTCGCCGGCAGCGTCTTCTGCGGCTCGACGAAGCCCGCGAGCACGTCGGCGAGGAACGCCTGATCGTCGGGCAGGCGCGCGAGCGGCGTCGCGTCCGCGAAAACGGGCTTGATGGTCACGCGTGATGGCTCCGGAAGACGTTCGTCAGGCGCGGGACTGCGCGAGGCGCAGGCCCGTGAACTGCCAGCGCTGATGGGGATAGAAGAAGTTGCGGTAAGGCCGGCGGGCATGCCCCTCAGGCGTCGCCACCGACGAGCCGCGCAGGACGATTTGGTTCGACATGAACTTGCCGTTGTATTCGCCAAGCGCACCCGGCAGCGGGCGATAGCCCGGGTAGGCGGTGTAGGCGCTGCGCGTCCACTGCCAGACCAGGCCGAACGCGTCGTCGAGCCCGCCCTCGGCGGCGGCGACCTCCCACTCGAACTCGGTCGGCAAATCGCGGCCAGCCCAGCGGGCGTAGGCGTCCGCTTCGTAGTAGCTGACATGGGTCACGGGCTGCGCCGGATCGATCGGGCGGCGGCCGGCGAGGGTCATGCAAGTCCAGCCCTGTCCGCCCGGCTGCCAGTAGCCCGGTGCCTCCCAGCCCTCCGCCTGGGCCGCGAGCCAGCCGTCGGACAGCCAGAGCTCGGAGCGGGTATAGCTGCCATCGGCCATGAACCGCAGCCATTCCGCGTTCGTGATCAACCCCCGATCGATCGACGTCGGCAAAATGAGGCTGTCGTGGCGCGGATGCTCGTTGTCGAACGAGAACCCATCGCCTGCGTGTCCAACTTGATGGATGCCGTGCGCGAGATCGACTGCGCCGGGGCTGCTCGTCGCCTGCGGGAAGCGCCACTCGGGATCGTAGACCGGGTGCAGCGGGTTCTGAGCGAAGGCGTGCAGGATGTCCGTGATCAGGAGTTCCTGGTGCTGCTGCTCGTGGAACAAGCCGATCTCGAGGATCGGCAGCACCTTCTCCAGCGCGCCGGGGGCGGCCTGCGCCAGCAGGGTCTCGACCGCGCGATCGATGTGGGCGCGGTAAGCGGCGATCTCCTCGGTGGTCGGCCGCGTGATCAGCCCCCGCATGATCCGCGGCTGACGCGGGCCGGCGGCGACGTAGTAGGAATTGAACAGATAGTGCAGCCGCTCGTCGTGGATCTGGTAGCCGCGCAGATGCTCGCGCAGCAGGAACTGCTCGAAGAACCACGTCGTGTGCGCGCGGTGCCACTTGGTCGGGCTGGCGTCGGCCATGGACTGGACCTGCTGGTCCTCCGGCGACAGCGGCGCGGCGCGGCGCTCGGTCTCGCCGCGAACGAAGCGGAAGGCGGCGATCCAGGCGTCCCGGTCCACCGGGCGGGCGGAGACGGGCGGCGGCGGAAAGGCTTGAGCCGGGAAGGCCGGGTCGCGAAGTGCGGCTGTCGCAGCCATGGTCTGTTCTCCCCGTCGTCCGTTCGACCGGCGGTCATGGACGGTGGAGATATGGTCGAAGGTCTCGCAGACAACGGCAGCGCGACGATTCAGTCTGCGATCGCGCCGGAGCGGTGGATTACGGGACAACAAGCCAGCCCCAGCGAAATCGATAGCCTTTTTGCAGCCGCAGTGAGGTGGCCTTAACCCTCTCGCCCAAGACTGCGAGGCTCTGATGCTGGGGTACGCGTTCTGATGCGGATCGATCTGATGGCCGGAGCGAGCCTGTCGGCCGCCGTCCTGCGCGGGGCGCCCGAGCCCACCATCCTCGTGTTCGATTCCGGCCTCGGCGGGTTGACGGTGCTGGAGCAGGTGCGCCGCGCCCGTCCCGACGCGCGCTACGTCTACGCCGCTGACGACGCCGCCTTCCCCTACGGCCGCCTGTCGGAGCCGGTCCTGGTCCAGCGCGTGCTCGACGTGATGGCACGCCTGATCGCGACGCACCGACCGGACCTCGTGGTCATCGCGTGCAACACCGCCTCGACGCTGGTGCTGCCGGCCCTGCGCCAGCGCTTCCCGACGCCCTTCGTCGGCGTGGTGCCGCCGATCAAGCCGGCGGCCGAGACAAGCCGCTCGCGCCTCGTCACGCTGCTGGCGACGCCCGGCACCGTCGCCCGCTCCTACACCCGCGACCTGATCGCGACCTACGCCGCCGCCTGCTCGGTGACCTCTGTCGGCTCGCACCACCTGGCCAACTACGCCGAGGCGGAACTCGCCGGCACGCCGGTGGACGACGCGGCGATCGCCGCCGAGATCGCGCCGTGCTTCGTCACCGCCGAGGACGGCCGCCGGACCGACATCGTCTGCCTCGCCTGCACGCATTATCCGCTGCTGCGCCCGCGCTTCGAGCGGCTCGCGCCCTGGCCCGTCACCTGGATCGATCCGGCTCCAGCCATCGCCCGCCGGGTGACGCAGCTGCTCGGTAGCACCCCGCGCGACGCGCGCTCCGACGAGGGCCCGGTGCTCGGCGCCTTCACCGGCGGCGCCACGCTGACCGAGGCGTTGCGCGCCTCGCTCGACCGTCGCGGCATCCCCTCGGTCGGCGTCGACCCGATGCCCCTGGCGCTGCAGTAGCGCCGTCTTCCGATCCTCCGATCAGGGCTGTGCCGCGGCGACCGCCCTGGGCCGCGGCCGCTCGACGACGGTGCGGCGGCTGAGCCCGTCGGCCTTGTAGGCGGCGAAGGCGAAGGCGGCGCCGAGCCCGAGCAGCGCTAGGTCGAACCCGTAGAACGCCGCGTCGCCCGCGCGTAGGCTCGCGACGAGGTGACGACCGGTGGTGAGCCCGCCGAGGACCGGCACCGCAGCGAGCAGGGCCGCCGCGGTCGCGAGCATCCCCGTCCAGCCGGCGCGCGGCGTCAGAACCAGCGGCACCAGGGCGGCGACGACCCAGGCGGCGAAGAAGGCCGTCACCTCTGTCTCCTTGCGCTCGGCGATGCCGAGCGGCAGCAGACGGTTCGCCAGGAAGTAGCAGGCGATGGCGATCGGCAGGCCGGCGATCGTGCCGACGTTGAGCGCCTGGACCAGCCACAGGCCGAGATGCGCCCTCGCCCCGCTGCCGGGCTTCGGTACCCGCGCCACGGTCCACAGGATCAGTCCGGTCGCCACCATGGTCGCGCCCATGACGCCGCTGAGGAAGAACAGTACCCGCAGGGCCGGCCCTGCGAAATGCGCTTCGTGCAGGCCGACCATCGTGGTGAAGGCGCCCGCCGCCGGACGCATCGGCCCCAGAGTCTCGATCACCGCGCCGGTGGTGCCGTCGAACGCCACCTGCGGGTGCCGGTGCATCAGGCCGTGCGGCTCCTCGAACACCGCGACGACTACGGCGTTGGCGTCGCCCGGGTTCTGCACCGTGATCCGCTCCAGCGGCTCGGCGTTCATTGCCAGCGCGTGCTCGACCATTGGCCCGAGGGGTGCCAGCGGCGTCGGCCGTCCGGCGGGGGGCCGCGTAGCGGTGATCTGGCCGGATTCCGCGTAGAAGGCCTGGGCGTCGCCGTGATAGGCGGTTGTGACGCCCCAGGGCATGTACATCACGCAGAGCGTGACGATGCCGGTGTAGATGATCATCAGGTGGAACGGCAGCGCCAGCACGCCGGTGACGTTATGCGCATCGAGCCAGCCGCGCTGCGCCGACTTGGCGTGACGCCGGAAGGTGAACAGGTCGGCGAAGATCCGCCGGTGCGTGACGATTCCGGAGACCAGTGCGACGAGCATGATCATCGCGCAGATGCCAACAACCCAGCGGCCCCACAAGGGCGCCATGCTCAGCTCGAAATGGAAGCGGTAGAGGAAGTCGCCGCCGCGCGTATCGCGGACCGAGGCTGGCGCGCCGGTCGCGGGATCGAGCGTCGCCTGGCCCGGCGGCGTGCCGGGCTTGCGACGCCAGAACAGGTCGAGGGTCGGCCGGTCGGGGCTCGGCAGGGTGATGAACCAGCTGCGCGCGCCCTTCGCATGGGTGTTGAGATGGAGGCGGGCGAGGTCGGCGGCGTGGCCGAGGGCGGCCGGACTCATCGGAGCCGCGGCCTTCAGCTCCGGCCGCATCCATTGCGAGATTTCCGAGCGGTAGTAGCTCGCGGTGCCGGTGACGAAGACGGCGAACAGCACCCAGCCGACCACGAGGCCGGACCACGCGTGCAGCCACGCCATCGATTGCCGGAAGCCGGTACGCATGGTCTCGCGCCCTACCAACGGTAACGCAACGTGGCGTAGATCGTGCGCGGCAGCCCGTAATAGCAACTGGTGTAGCCGTTGCAGCCGCTGACGTAGGTCTCGTCGAGGAGGTTGGTGGCGTTCACCTGCACGGAGAACCCGGCCAGCGTCGGGTCGAGGTTGCGCAGGTCGTAGGAGGCCGTGGCGTCGACGAGCACGCTTTCGGGCACCTTGAAGGTGTTGGCCGCGTCGCCCCAGGAGGGGCCGAGGTAGCGGACGCCGCCACCGAATTCCAGGCCGAGCAACGGCCCGTCGAGGAATCGGTAGGTCGCGAGCAGCGAGGCGGTGGTATCCGGAACCAACACCGGCCGCTGGCCCTGGAGCGGGACCGTCTGCCCGGTGAGGTCGTTGGCGGTCCTGCCGTCGTCCCGGACGTTGCGGATGTCGAGGAGCGAGAAGCCGCCGATAAGGGTGACACCCTCGGTGAGGTTCGCCCGCGCCTCGAACTCAACCCCCTGCACGCTGACCTCGCCGGTCTGCAGCACAAAGCCGGTGGGGCGGCCGAGCGTCGTGTCGGCGGTGGTCCGGTTCGACTGGCGGATGTCGAAGACCGATGCGGTGAGCAGGATGTCGGTGCCCGGCGGCTGGTACTTGATGCCGGCCTCGTACTGGTCGCTCAGCTGCGGGTCGGGGATGCGCCCGACCGTGCCGAAGGCCGTGTCGAACACCCGGCCGGCGACGATCGGCTCGAAGGCCTGGCTGTAGGACACGTAGGGCGCGACGCCCGAAGGGAACAGGTAGAGCAGGCTCGCCCGGCCGGTGAAGGCGTCGGAGGGCGCGTCCTGCAGCGTCAGCGTGCTGCCGGTGGCGGTGAAGCTGCGGGTCGGCCCGGACTGGCGGGCGACATCATAGCGTCCGCCGAGGGTCAGGATCAGGCCGTCGACCTTCATCTGGTCCTGGAAGTAGACGCCGGTCTGCTGCGCGTCGACGCGCGAGGTGGTGGTGAAGGCCGGGAACGGGATGTTCATCGCGTAGTTCGGCGCGAGCACGTTCAGGTCAGGCGCGTTCGGAAACGGCGTCCCGCTGGTGCGCGTGCTGAAGGTGCGGTGGTCCACGCCGAGCAGCGCCGTGTGGGCGATCGGGCCGGTGTCGAAGTTGGCCACGACGTTCGAATCCATCGTGTAGGCCTCGGCCGCGACGACGTTGCCGATCACTGCGCGCGGCAGCAGCGGGCCGCTGGCGAACGGGCCGTTTCGCGGGTTGAACGCGCTGTAGACGCTGCGATAATCGCCCTGCGTACGCAGGTAGCGTCCGGCCGAGTGGAAGCGCAGGTTCTCGTTGAAGCGGTGGTCGAACAGGTATTCGATCGAGGCCTGGGTCCGGTCCGAGCGCTCGACGCTTTTGTCGCCGTCGTAGAAGTTGACCGGCAGGCGCCCGATCACGCCGTTGCCGAAGTCACGCGGGAACACCGTGCCGACCGCCGGGAAGCCGCCGTAGAAGCCGGAGAACGGGTCGCGCTGGTAGTTGCCGATGATCGTGAGCTGCGTGTCGGTCGAGGCCCGCCAGGTCACGCTCGGATTGACGAAGGCGCGCTCGACCCGCGTCGTGTCCACCGGGCCGTCGCCGTTCCAGCCGGAACCGACGATGCGGTAGGCGAACTGATCGGCGAGCCACGGCACCTCGGACTGGATCGGCCCGCCCACGTCGACGCCGCCGCGGACCTCGTTGAAGCCGCCGCCCTGGACGAAGACTTCGCCGTGCCGGACGAATTGCGGGATCTTCGAGACCAGGTTGACGATGCCGCCTGGCCCCGACTGCCCGTACAGCACCGAGGCCGGCCCCTTGATCACGTCGACCCGCTCCAGCCGATAGGGGTCGATGGTGGCGTTGGCGTCGCGGCCGGCGATGAGTGCCATGCCGTCGAGGAAGATCGGCGCGTTGAATCCACGGATCAGGAACTGCTCCAACCGGGTCGAGCCGGCGCCGCCGCGCTGCTCGGTGGTGACGCCGGGCGTGTAGCGTAGGGCCTGGTTCACGGTGAGCGCGTTCTGGTCCTCGATCTGCTTGCGCCCGATCACCGAGATCGACTGCGCGGTCTCGATGATCGGCGTATCGGTCTTGGTGGCGACGGTGCTGCGGCTGGCGACGTAACCGGGGACCGCACCGGACGCACCGCCCGGTCCGTAGAGCGTGCCGCCGAGGCTGCGGCCGGCGCCCTCGCCGGTGACGCTGAGCTCGCCGAGCTCGATGTCGGTCGTCGGCGCGGTCTGCGCCGAGGCGGCCGACGGCGACAGGATCGCGCAGGTCGTGGATAGTAGAGCCAGCCCCAGTACGGTGCGGAACGGGTGCGCGGAAGCTGGCCCTGCGGCGCACGGGCAGTAATGAATCATCTAGTTGATCCCAGACGCGACACGTAACGACGAAGACCCGCGGCATGCACTTGCGCATCACGGCGGCGTGATCGGCTTATCGTTAAGTTCTAGCCGCGGCACAATTTCTATCTTGTGGAAGCGTTCCAGAGTAACTTCGAAAGGTTCCAGGCTATCTCGACGTGCACGGTCACGCGGGATGACGATGCACAGGGGCGTGGGCGGTTTCGTGCGCTCTGCATGCCCAGACAGAATGGTGCCCGCGACGCAACTTGCCTGTGCATAAGCTGCCAGGCTGTGTTCAATCGGTGACACCTCACGGGCGCCTGGTCGCCTCAAATCAGGCCGGCGGCGACGCCCGCTTCGGGTCGACCCAGGCGCCCAGCGTCTCGGTGCGCGCCTGCGACAGGATTTCCGTAGGCGCTTCAGCGCACGGAGTCCGCTCCGGATTGTCGGCCCCAAAGGCGGCGAGCGCCACGCGGGTCTCGGGGTCGGCGCAGGCGCGCGCGAACGCCGCGCGGTCGAGGCAGGTGAGGCGCCCAGCCTCGAAGCAGGCGTAGACCAGGCCGGAGCCGGCTTCCGCGAAGCGGACCGAGCGGAGGCGCCGGGCGCATTGGCGCAGGAAGCCGGTGTTCCGTTCCGGCGCCAGGGCGGCGGCGTCCGGGTAGACCTCCGCCGGTGAGAGCGCGTCGATGTTAATCTTGGTGTAGCGGGCGATGTCGATCAGGTAGCCGGCGTTGAGGACGGTCAGGTTGCCGTTCTCGCCGAAGGCGACGGTGCGCGGGCGTTCGCCAAGCGGCACGCTGTTGTCGAGGAACTCGTAATAGACCTGCTTGTCGGCCTTGGCCGCCCAGGTGAAGAACAGCTCCGGCATTCCGGTGAAGGCCTCGACGTTGTGGGCGAGGAGGTCGTCCACCGCCTTGTAGCGACCGAAGATCCGTCCGCGGATCCAGGCGCGTTCGACCGTCGCGTCGGGCGGCGTGATCATGAACAACATGAAGACGCGGTGCCCGAAGCGGGTCAGCAACTGGCTACCGTCCTGCGTACGGGAATCGGCGTTGAAGCTGTCGAACCGGAACCGGTCGATCAGCAGATGCGACATCCGCCCCTCGCGGGCCTTGCGCGCCATGTAGCGATCGAGCTTGCGATCGACGATCTCGACCTCGTGCCCGGTGAGCGTGCCGGCATAGCCGATCGCGTCGCCGATCGAGTCGTAGTCGAGCAGGAACTTGCGCCAGATGTCGGGGGTGATCACCGCGAAGTCCGACCAGGATTCGCCGAGCCGGCGGGCCAGAGCGCGCTGCAGCGGGCGCATTGTGCTCTTGCCCGAGGCCGAGGCGCCCTTGACGTTCATCACGATCGGCGCCGCCTGCGCGCGGACCGGAACGTAGCCTTCGCGCGCCACGGACTCGGCGAACCACGGCTCGATCAGGCAGCCGATGCGGCGGCTGCCCTCGTCATTGGCCACGAGCGTGGTAGCAAGGCTCGCGAGCAAGCTGCGATCCCCGATGAGCTTGCCCCGGTGCCGGACGATCCCCGACACAACCCTGTGAAGCGCCGCGCTCGCCACCTGCTCGAGGGCATCCTCTCCCTGCCCGGCGCGAACGCACCAATCGGCGCAGTTGGCCAGCACACGCTCTTCAGGAGACCGCCCGTCAATGGGCGGCGGCTCCGGTCGCGGCGCTAGGCCCAGCACGTGGCGCCAGGTTTTGGGCGTTGCCGGCGCCGGAGCGGGCGGCGCGAACGACGCGTCGAGCTCAGCCGTGATGCGGGTGCGCGCCGCCTCCGCAACGGCGCTCAGAGTCTCAGCGACGGCCGCCGCGTGCGGTGCGACCGCGTCGGCGAGGATGTGCGCGACGATCGCACGGAAGTTGACGCCAAGGTCGCCATAGGTCTCGCCAACCGGGACCGAGAGGTCGGCCATCACCCGGATCAGCACCTCGTGGACGACGAGGCGCTCGGGCCGGAAGGCGACGATTTCCGGCATCGGCAGGCCGGAGAAGGCGGCAAGTTCGACCGCCTCGGCCAGGGGCGTCGCGACGTTCTCGGGCCGGTACAGGGTGGTCAGCGAGAGAAAGCGACGTGGCAGCGTCGATTCGATACCGGGATTCCACGGCCCGCGCTCGACGACGCCGTCGTCCGGCAGCGCATACCCGGCCGCCGCGTTCATCGCACCACGGCCAAACCTCGCACGGGACCGAGGCTCAGGCCGCCTCGGCCGAAGCCCGGAACAGGCTGGCGCAGCCCGAGCCACGATGCATGCTCAGGATCGAGGCCCGGTCGATCTCCGGGTGCGCCGCGAGCACGTGGCGGACGCAATCGACGACCTTCTCGTACTGCGCCGCCTCGTAGTTGCGCTCGAGCGGGCTCACCGCGATGTAGGTCTCGACGACCAGCACCCGCTCGGCACGCTCCTGCGTGACCTCGACGGCGATCCAGGATGATTTGATCAGGCGGGAACTCGAAAGCATGGGCGTACCTCCGTTGGTCTTCGCTCGTTTGCCGAGCGCCGTTTGATCGGGAGGATGAACCCGTATTCCGTCGCTGCCAAGGGGCGCGAACGCGGAAGGTGACGCCAGCACCAGGAACCTATGGCTGGGCGGCAATGGCCAAGCGTGACGTCCGCCCGGTCAGTCGAAGTCACCCACCGCCAACATCACCTGATCGAAGATGAGGTGATCGCTGAGTCATACAATGAGCGACAGGAGAAGCCCGAGGCCGGCGATGTAGAGGATCGCGAACAGGTCGACGTTGTCGCGACGCATCGACAGCACGAGCCATGCGAAGGGAATCGATTGGACGGCCAAGGCGGCGGGAACGTTCATCGCGCGGCTCTGCAACAAACCACAAGGTGCCATGCTTTCGTATGGCAGAATAGACCGACCTTCGGGCGCCAGCCCGAAATCTGATCAATTTTCGATGAGGCATCCTGCGGTTGAGAGAGATCAAATCGGTCGTCGGACGAGCGAAGACAGTGCAACCGAAAACGTCGGGCCGGCCGAACATCGCGCCATGGGTCACGTCATTTGGCATATTGCATGCCATCGATACTTCGGCCATCCTGCGGGGCAACGGTCGACAAGGCCGACCTAGACGAAGCAACAGGGATGGAGCGTCGCAATGCCCCTCGGGCGCCATCAGGGCTGCCTGCCTTTCGGGCCGCAGGGCTTCCCATCTGCGTGCCTTCGGGCCGCGACGCGCGCTGAGCCGCGCACCGGCCCTAGCCAGAAGCGCGGCTTGGCCGAAGGCGGACTTTTATTGACTTGACCATTGGCGAGCGCGCCCGGCAGGCATGAGGCCTGACGGGACCGCGGCCCGACACCTTCGAAGCCGGGCGGCATCGCCGGTATCCCGACCCACATGGAACGATCAGAGACAGACCCATGAGCAAGGCCCTGGAAGGCGTCAAAATCCTGGACTTCACCCACGTCCAGTCCGGCCCGACCTCTACGCAGTTGCTCGCGTGGTTCGGCGCCGACGTGATCAAGGTCGAGCGTCCCGGCGCCGGCGACGCGACGCGCGCGCAGCTTCAGGACGTTCCTGATGTGGACAGTTTGTATTTCACCATGCTGAACCACAACAAGCGTTCGATCACCCTCGATTCGAAGACGGCCAAGGGCAAGGACGTGCTCTGGCGCCTGGTGAAGGAGTGCGACGTGCTCGTCGAGAACTTCGCCCCCGGCGCGCTCGCCCGCATGGGCCTGACCTGGGAGAAGATCCACGAGGCCAACCCGCGCATGATCCTGGCTTCGGTGAAGGGCTTCGGGCCCGGCCGCTACGAGGATTGCAAGGTCTACGAGAACGTCGCCCAATGCGCCGGCGGCTCGGCCTCCACCACCGGCTTCCGCGACGGCATCCCGATGGTGACCGGCGCGCAGATCGGCGATTCCGGCACCGGCCTGCACCTCGCGCTCGGCATCGTCACCGCCCTGTTCCACCGCACCGTCACCGGGCTGGGCCAGAAGGTCGACTGCGCCATGCAGGACAGCGTGCTCAACCTCTGCCGGGTGAAGCTGCGCGACCAGCAGCGCCTCGATCACGGCCCGCTCACCGAGTACAGCCAGTTCGGCGAGGGCATCCCGTTCGGCGACTCAACCCCGCGCGCCGGCAACGATTCCGGCGGCGGCCAGCCCGGCCGCATCCTCAAGTGCAAGGGCTGGGAGCACGATCCTAACGCGTACCTGTACTTCATCACCCAGGCCGCGGTCTGGGCGCCGATCTGCGACATCATCGGTGAGCCGGACTGGAAGACCGATCCGGGCTACGCCACGCCCAAGGCGCGCCTGCCGCACCTGAACGAGATCTTCACGCGCATCGAAGCCTGGACGATGAAGCACGACAAGTTCGAGGCGATGGACATCCTCAACGCGTACGACATCCCCTGCGGCCCGATCCTGTCGATGAAGGAGATCGCCGCCGACGAGTCCTTGCGCAAGACCGGCACGATCGTCGAGGTCGAGCATCCCACGCGCGGCACCTACCTGACCGTCGGAAACCCGATCAAGCTCTCGGCGAGCCCGAGCGAGGTGACCCGCTCGCCGCTGCTCGGCGAGCACACCGACGAGATCCTCCGCAGCGTCCTCAAGTACACCGACGCCGAGGTGGACGAGATCGCGAATTCCGGCGCTGTCGGCCGCATCGAGAAGATCGCGGCGGAGTAGGCGGTCGCCGAAAAACGGCGGATTCGTTCCTGCACTTCTATCGATCCATCTACACGGACCGGCATTTGCCCAACCACTGACACCGACATCCCGAGAGGCCCGCGACAGGGGGCCTCGACGGTGCCCTCCGGCGGGCGCGCGACGACCGGAGCCTTCCTTGGGGACTTGCCGCCTCGCGAAAGCGCCTCGGGACGAGGTGGTGGGCAGGATCGGCGGTCGAGCAGAGTCCGGGGCGGACCGTCCCATCGCGACGACAACGAGGCTTCCATGCGCATCGCCTTCATCGGTCAGCAGGATTTCGGCAAGGCGGTGCTGGAGGCCTTCCTGAAGCGCGGCGACACGGTGGCCGGCGTGTTCTGCGCCCCCGAGAAGGAGGGCGCCAAGCCCGACGTGCTGAAGACCGCCGCCCTCGAGCAGGGGCTGCAGGTGTTCCAGTTCCCGAGCCTGAAGAGCGCCGAGGCCGAGGCCGCCATGCGCGGGCTCGACGCCGACGTCGGCGTGATGGCCTACGTGCTGCAGTTCGCGCCGCAGGACTTCGTCACGATCCCGAAGCACGGCACGATCCAGTACCACCCATCGTTGCTGCCGCGGTATCGCGGGCCGTCCTCGATCAACTGGCCGATCGCCAAGGGCGACACCCGGACCGGGCTGACGATCTTCCGCCCGACCGACGGCCTCGACGAGGGCCCGGTCATTTTGCAGAAGACCTGCGACATCGGCCCCGACGACACGCTGGGCGACGTCTACTTCAAGAGCCTGTTCCCGATGGGCGTCGCGGCGATGCTGGAGGCGGCCGACCTCGTCGTCGCCGGCCGGCACATGGAGATCGACCAGGACGAGGACGCGGCGAGCTACGAGGGCTGGTTCCGCGCCCGCGAGGCGGCGATCAGCTGGGCCGCCCACGCCAACCAGATCTACGACCTGATCCGAGCCGCCAACCCCGCCCCCGGCGCCTGGACCACGGTGAACGGCGCCAAGCTGCAGATCTTCGACGCGCGGCTGCACCCGGTGCGGGCGCTCGGCGGCGTGAAGGGCAAGGTCGGCGAGGTGATCGCGGTCGGCGACGAGTCGATCCGCGTCACCGCCCAGGGCGGCCAGATCGAGATCTTCAAGGTGAAGCCGGAGGGCGGCAAGAAGGTCTCCGCGGCGGAGTTCGCCCAGGGCGGCGGCTTGAGCGTGGGCACGATTCTGGGCGGCTGAAACGCGTGGGTCGTCACCCCATCCCGTCGGCTGCGATCAGCCGGCGCGTCTTTCGCGTTCGATCGCATCGAGAAGGATCGCGCCGATCCGGGCCTGCCAACCCGGTCCGCCTGCTCGGAAATGAGCTAGTGGTGAAAACCTGACGGATGGAACCCACCCCGAACGTCCGCGATGGGTGGATCTCTGCCAGTCCGCTTCTGGGCAGCAACGCACGAGAGCAGACATTGTCGCTTCGCCTCTGCTCAGGTCCGGCTGAACGGGCCATCACCCGACGCGATCTCGGTTCTGTCGCCCAGGAGCCGGCGCCCGGACGCGATCACCTGTACCGTTTCGCGGCTGCCGCACTCCTGCCGGGCAGCCGTTTCTAGATCGCGCAGATACTCGGCCAGGAACTCGCGCTCCTATACATGTCCATTCAGCGCGGGCTGGACCCTGGATGTGACGAGGGCAGGTACGCCGTCCCAAAATTCGGCTGGTCTCTCAGGGGTGCTCGGCACGCGGCACGCTCCAATGGTGGCGGAGGTTGTCCCATCCGCCAATCCAGATGTTTCGGCATTCACACAGGTTGCGTACGCCACCTTGGTCGGCTTGCAGACGAACGAGGAACTTTTCGATCGGCGACACGCGCCTCCGTCGGGCAACTCTCGATACGGGTAATCTCAGGCTTTGCTCGCCCTATGCGGGCTTGGATCGAACCTGTGCTTGACGGTCGTCCGCACTCGGTTCGCGGCCTCCTGATCCGCGTCTTGGCCTGGAGCATCATTGGGAATGCCGTCTCTACCCAGCCGTTTGGATGGTGGGGCCGGCTCGGGAGCGCCGGCACCGTGAGTTGGCTCGTAAGCGTGGTCGGTTTTGCTAGCCATGAACACCTCTTGCTGTCTGGAGAACCGGGCCTCGAAGGATGGGTTCGGCAATGCGTCGATGGTGCCTAGGCGATGCGAACGCTCGTACGTCGGAGGCGTAGGCGCAACGCGTGTTTTCGGCCCGTGCCTGGCTCGCACACCCGCGGTTGTTGCGTAGGCTGATTGAGCTTATACCAATCGGCGCTGACGCGGACTCACGGGGTTTCGCATTTGCGTCGGATCTGATTCGATTGGGCGAACCGGAGGGTTTGCCATGTCTGCCGCCATCCCGCTGCGAGACGATTTTACCGCTTCCGA